>CAMHER010000139.1 GCA_946184215.1 uncultured Clostridia bacterium
GTCGCAGCCTCCGTCAAAGGTATACAGCCTCATGTCCTTTTCCTTCAGCTTTGCGATCGCGCGCGAGGAAAAATTGCGGCAGATCACAACATCGATCACGGACGAGCAGAATTCCTCAAGCTGCGCGCTGCCCGTCCCGGCATACAGGGAAAGGAGCTGCCGCTTTTTAATATGCTTTCCGTCGAGACAATAGACCCAAAAGGTCTTGGCCTGCTCAAAGGGGACGATCTCGGCCGCGCCGCCGTAAGCGACGGCAATAAAGGTATAGTTGTCTTTTCTCATGTCACGCTCGGCTTTCCCGTCAGTGCGAATTGTAATACGCGATCGCCGTGCTGTCGGTCAGGATCAGATCGCACTTTCCGGCAAAGAGATAGCTGAAGCACTCGGTCGTGCCGCCGGCGAGGCGCGTGATCTGTCCGAGACGGGCTGTCACCTTCCCGGCGCTCTCAAGGGCCTCCATGGCCTCGGCGGTGGTGCACATAGCCATTTTGCGGCCGCTCAGCTGCAGGCTGTTCCAGATATTCGACCCGTCGCGCGAGGCGATGACGATATCATTGTGGACATAGGGGCCGTAGACGGTATAGCGCTTGTTTTCAATATCCTTTTCCGGCAGCGCCAGTCCGCCCCAGGCGCAGTCGATATTGCCGGAATAGAGCTCGATATACACGTTTTCCTTTTCTACCACATGCACCTGCAGCGTCCAGCCCAGCTTTTCACACATCCTGGTGGCCAGCTCCACGTCAAAACCCCAGTAGTTGCCGTTGTCTCCGTAGGCAAAGGGAAAGGAGTTCTCATCCACGCCGATGATAAAGGTCCGCGGCTCGGGCGGCGCATAGGCCGAAAGCGCGTCTGCCTTTTTTCCAAAGCTGACCATGTTGGAACCAAGCCATTTGCGGCAAAGCTCGTTGATCGTGCCCTCGGCGTTGAGCTCCTCGAGCGCGGCGACCACATAGTAATACACCATGTCGTCGTTGCGAAAAGCCATCGAATAGTCCTGCTCGACCAGCGTCATGATCGCGTTCACCCCGTAGGATACGCCTCCGCAGCCCGCAAGGGAGAGTACCAGCACCAGCGCCAGCAGCAGACAGACCAGTTTTTTTCTCATATCTGTTTCACCAAAGATTTTATTCTATCCGGATGCCGTCCGGCGTCTTGCGGATCTCGCGCGAGTAAAATTCCGTCATCGCGCGCACCAGATACTCCGTGTCCTTCGCACCGGCCGTCTCATAGCAGGAGTGCATCGCCAGCTGCGCCAGACCGATGTCCACGCTGTCGAGGGACACGTGCGAAAGACTGATGTTGCCAAGCGTGGAGCCGCCCGGCTTGTCGGCGCGGTTGGTATAGCGCTGTACCGGCACCCCGGCGGCGCGGCAGATCTCGCCGAACACGGCGGCGGAGACGCTGTCGGTGGTGTAGCGGGCGTTGGCGTTGTATTTGATCACGACGCCGCCGTTCATCACGGGGCGGTCGCTGCGGTCGGCCTGCTCGCCGTGGTTGGGATGCACGGCGTGGGCATTGTCGGCCGAGACCATAAAGCCGCCCGACACGCACCTCAGGTACGCCGTCTCGTCCATCCCCAGTGCGTAACAGACGCGCCGCAGCACATCCGGGAGGAAGGAGGAGTCCGCGCCCTGCTTGCTGGAAGAGCCGACCTCCTCGTTGTCAAAGACGCACAGCGCCGCAAGGCTTTGCGTATCCTTCGCCTGCAAAAAGCCCTTCAGGCAGCCGAACACGCACTGCAGATCGTCCAGCCGGGGAGAGGAGACGAATTCCTCCTCCGCGCCCCAAAGCGAGCCTGCCGCAACGGGGTAGAGAAACAGATCTCTGGAGAGGATATCCTCTTCCTTCACGCCAAGCGCCCCGGCAACAAGCGCGTCAAAGCTCTTCGCTCCCGCCTGCGACAGAAGCGGCAGCATATCCACATGCGCCTCATAGGCTTTGCCGTCGTTGGCCTTGCGGTCCATGTGGATCGCAAGATTGGGGATCAGCGCGACGGGACGCTCCAGGTCGACAAGGCGGGAGACAAGCCCTCCTTCCGCGCGCATCGTCACGCGTCCCGCCACGGAAAGGGGACGGTCCAGCCACGGCGCGCAGAGCATCCCACCGTATTTTTCCACATTCAGCCGCACATAGCCGTCAGAAGAGGCAACGGAAGCGTTTTCCTTGATCTTGAAGGCGGGCGAATCGCTGTGCGCCGCGGCAAGCATCAGCCCGGAGGGGACGGCTTCGGGGATGCGCAGCGCGATGAGCGACGAGCCGTTGCGCCGCACAAAGACTTTGTCACCGGGCTTTACGGAAAAATCTTCCGTCTCATACAGCTCGCGGTAGCCCGCGGCAGCAAGGGCATCCTTCACGTTCTCCACAGCGTGGAAGGCGCTGGGGGAGCGGGCAATAAAAGAAAGAAGCTCAGAATTGAGATCCATCGTTCAAATCCTCGTTTTGTAAGTATCGTAAAGTGAAGTATAACATATTTTCTCCACTTTGCCTACTGCGGATTGCAAAAGTTAAGGAAATGTTGTAAAATGCAGCCATGAAACCAATTAAAGCGAAAGGAAAAGCGATTATGAAAGTATCCGAACTGCCCTACAAGCGCGTAACGCTGGAGGAAGTCCAGACCGTCATGGAGGATGTAATCCGCCGCACAAGGGAAGCAAAGAGCGTCGACGAGATCCTCGCCGCCCGCGAGCCGTATCTGAGCATGTATGAGAAGTATTCCACCGCGGGAAGTCTGTCCTATATGCGCTATTCCATCAACACCGTGGACGAGTTCTATGTGGCGGAAAAGGATTATTACGACGAGATCGGCCCCCAGGTCGGCAATCTGATGGTCGACTATGCCTCCGCTCTGCTGGACTCGTCCTTCCGCGCCGAGCTGGAGGAAAAGCTCTCTCCGGTGCTCTTCCGCTCCTTCGAGGTCAGCCGCAAGGCCATGTCCTCCGAAATCATCCCCGACATGATCGAGGAGAACAAGCTGGTCTCTGAATACTCCCAGCTGATGGCGGGGATGGAGTTTGAATTCCGCGGCGAAAAGATGCCCCGCGCCGCGCTGGCCGGCTATTTCAAGAGCGACGACCGCGCCACCCGCCGCGAGGCCTATGAGGTCCTGGGCAGAACGCTGGAGCAGAACAAGGCGGAGCTTGACCGCATTTTTGACGAGCTGGTCCACGTCCGCGACCGGATGGCGAAGAAGATGGGCTATAAGAACTTTGTCGAGCTGGGCTATTACCGCATGGGGCGGCTGTGCTACGACGAGAACATGGTGGCCGCCTTCCGCGAGAACATCCTGGGCGACATCGTCCCCGTCGTCTCCCGCCTGCGCACCGAGAACGCCAAGAGGCTCGGCATCGACGAATACAAGTTCTACGACGACGGCGTCATCATCCCCGGCGGTGATCCGCGCCCGGTCGGCGGCAAGGAGAATATCTTCGCCTCCGCCAAGGAGATGTACCACGCGATGAGCGAGGAGAGTGCGGACTTCATCGACATGATGCTGGAGAACGACGCCTTTGACGTGGACAGCCGCAAGAACAAGTGGGGCGGCGGCTACTGCACCGAGTTCCCCGAATACAAGCAGCCCTTCATCCTTGCCAACTTCAACGGCACGGCGGGCGACGTGGACGTCGTCACGCACGAGGCGGGCCACGCCTTCAACGCTTACCTGATTGCGAATAACCGCTTTGCGCTCGAGCTCGGCTGCGGCGGCATGGAGACGGCGGAGACCCACTCGATGTCCATGGAGTTCTTTGCCTGGCCGTATATGGACAAATTCTTCGGCGAGAACGCGGCGAAGTACCGCTACATGCACGCGCTGGAATCCTTCTCCTTCCTGCCCTACGGCACGATCGTGGACTATTTCCAGCACCTTGTCTACGAGTACCCCGACCTGACGCCGGACGAGCGCGACGAAATCTGGCTCAAGCTTGAGAAAAAGTTCCGCCCCCACATCTCCTTCGAGGGCATGCCGTATCTGGAGAAGGGCACGCGCTGGCAGTACCAGATGCACATCTACGAAAGCCCGTTCTACTACATCGACTATGTCCTGGCGCAGACCGCGGCCTTCAACTTCCTGCTCGCCTCGCAGAAGGACTATGACGACGCCTTCGCGCGCTATCTCCGCCTGTCGAAGCACGGCGGCGAAATGGTCTGGACCGACCTGCTCGAGGAGGCCGGCTTCACGCCTCCCTTTGTCCCCGGCGCGCTCAAGACCCTGGCCGGCGAGGTGGAGTCCCTGCTGGAAAAGATCAAGGTGTGAGAACAACAGACCGTATAACAAGTATTACAGACTGTATATGAAAAAAGCAGGCACTCCCGGCTCACGTACGGGAGTGCCTTTTCCGTGCGCTTCGTTCAACGGCCGGGTTTCTCGCTTCCCGCGCGACGAATATCGCCTGTTTCGACACGCCGCACCCTTGACCATGAATGGCTTTAGTGGTAAAATATCATGAATTATTCTGGAGTAATATGCTTTGTGGACAGAGGAACGCCTATGTACATTTCGGACAAATGGAAGGATTTTGAACTGATCGACTGTTCGCGCGGGGAAAAGCTGGAGCGCTGGGGCAAATACTATCTCGTGCGCCCCGATCCCCAGGCCATCTGGGAGACGCCGCGCCGCGACGAGCGCTGGAAGCTGCGCGACGGGCGCTATCAGCGCAGCGAGAGCGGCGGCGGCAGCTGGGACAAGTCCGCCCTGCCGGAGAGCTGGCAGATCCGTTACGGCGAGCTGACCTTCAACGTCCGCCCGATGAACTTCAAGCATACGGGCCTCTTCCCCGAGCAGGCCTGCAACTGGGACTGGGCGATGGAGAAGATCCGCTCGGCCGGAAGAGAGATCAGCGTTCTCAACCTCTTCGGCTATACGGGCGCGGCAACGCTCGCCTGCGCCAAGGCGGGGGCAAGCGTCTGCCATGTCGACGCGGCCAAGGGCATGGTCGCCTGGGGCAAGGAAAACGCCGCCGCCTCTTCTCTTTCCGGCGCGCCGATCCGCTGGATCGTGGACGACTGCGCCAAATTTGTCGAGCGGGAGATCCGCCGCGGACACAAATACGACGCCATCATTATGGACCCGCCCTCCTACGGGCGCGGCCCGGGGGGCGAGGTATGGAAGCTGGAAAAGGACCTGTGGGGCTTTGTCTCTCTCTGCGCGGGCGTGCTGTCCGACGATCCGCTGTTTGTGATCATCAATTCGTATACCACCGGGCTCTCTCCCTCGGTTTTGAGCTACGTAACGGAGAGCATCTTCACCAAGAAATACGGCGGCCGCTCCGACAGCCGCGAGCTCGGCCTGCCCGTGACCGACACCGGGCTCGTCCTGCCCTGCGGGGCGACATGTCGGTGGGATCGCGGCTTTGCGCCGCCGGTGGCGGAGTAAGCAAAGACGCGATCTCCGCAGCCGC
>CAMHER010000140.1 GCA_946184215.1 uncultured Clostridia bacterium
CATGCCCTTCTTCATCTCGCCGCCGTACCAGGTGTTGATGATGACCTGCTCGCGGCTGGTGATGTTGAAGGCCACGCAGGTCTCGGAGTTGAGGCCCAGCTCCTTATAATTCTCGACCTTCGCTTTGGAGGCGGTGTAGACGATAAAGTCGGGCTTGAAGTTCTTCAGCTCCTCCTCGGTGGGCTTGATGAACATGTTGCGCACGAAGTGGGCCTGCCATGCGACCTCCATGATGAAGCGGATGGCCATGCGGGTGTCGGCGTTGGCACCGCAGAAGGCGTCGACCACGAACAGCCGCTTGCCGGAGAGCTCCTTGACGGCAAGGTCCTTCACATTGGCCCAGACTTCCTCGCTCATGGGGTGGTTGTCGTTTTTATATTCCGGGGTGGTCCACCAAACGGTATCGCGGGAGTTTTCGTCCACAACGATATACTTGTCCTTGGGGGAGCGGCCGGTGTAAATGCCGGTCATCACGTTGACGGCATCCAGCTCGGTGAGCTTGCCGACTTCGTAGCCCTCAAGGCCGCTCTTCATTTCTTCCTCGAACAGCTGCTCGTAGGAAGGATTGTAGACGATCTCGCTTACGCCGGTGATCCCGTATTTGGTCAGATCAAGTGCCATTTGCTATACCTCTTTCCTGAAAAATATGAGATTGTTCTTTGTTTCTTATCTCATAGCGCGAGTATACCACAGCGCGCCGTGAAATGCTATCACAATTGAAAGGATTTGAAAAAAATTTAACAGATATTCTCTCGCCTAGCAGATATTCTCTCCGCGCAGTACGCGCCAGGCCTCGATCAGCTCCTCAAGCGTGCACGCGGCGTTGGCGGGAGAGGTCGAGGGCAGATACACAGCCTCGATCCCGGTCGCAGGGAGAAGGTGTTTGCGATACAGCTCCGCCGCCTTGGCGCCGTTGGCATAGATTGCGCGGATCTGCCCCGTGCGGAGGATCGGCGCAAGGTCGTTCGGCACGACGTTTCGGATCGTGCTGTCTGCCGAACGGCGGATATCGCATTGCCCTACCACGTCCCACAGCGCCACGCCGCTCGAGAGCAGCAGCGCCTTTTTCTCATCCGTGCTCTGCGGCACCGGCGCGTCAAAGACCGCGGCGAGAACCGCCCAGAAGCGGTTGCGGGGGTGGCCGTAGTAAAAGGCTGCCTCGCGGGATTTTACGCTTGGCAGCGTGCCGAGCACCAGCACGCGCGAGCGCGCGTCATATACCGGCGCAAAACCGTGGACAACGTGCTCCCAGCCGTCCGGATGTTTTGCCTCCATTTTGCCTCACCCCTCTCTTGCGTATCTTATCCTGCGATTTGTTGTCGAAAATGTCAAGCGTAAATGGACAAATTATTAACGATTGGCCGCGCGGCTTGAAAAGAAATACGGGGAGCGGTATAATAAAATCTACAAAATCAGGAAATCAGGAATGGCTATGGAGATTCTGAAATACCTCTTCATTTGTGTAGGCGGCTATCTGCTCGGCTCGGTCAGCGTGTCGATCATCCTCTCCCGGGCCTTCGGTGTCGATATCCGCAAAAAGGGCAGCGGCAACGCCGGGGCGACCAATATGGCGCGCTCGTTCGGGCTGCTTGCCGGCTTCGCGACCCTGGCGGGAGATTTCTTAAAGGCTGTGATCGTCATGTACGTCGGCTGGCGCCTCTGCGGCGACTGGGGGCTGATGGCGGGCGGCATGGCCTGCACGACGGGACACTGCTTTCCGCTGTTTTATGATTTCCGCGGCGGCAAGGGAATCTCCGTCGGCGCGGCAATCGGCCTGATGATCGACTGGCGGGTGTTCGTGGGGATCATCATCGTCTTCCTCATCGCCGCGTTTCTGTCCAAAAAGGCCTCCTTCGGTTCGCTGTGCGCGGCCGTCGCGATCGTGGCCCTTGCGCTGATCTTCGCCGTGCCGCTGCCAAAGCTGCTGCTGGCGATCTACGCCGCCGTGCTTGCGGTTTTCCAGCACCGCGCCAATATCAAGCGCCTGTCCGAGGGGACCGAGCCCGACTTTAAGGCGGCCGATACCAAGTAGATTTTAGTATTGAACATAGCGCCGGAGAGGAAACAGGTTTTCCTCTCCGCTTTTCTTGCTTGCAATCCAAAGAGCGTGATGCTATCATCAAACTACTGAAATACTCTTTTTTCTCGAGGAAGGAGACCTCATCCACCGCAGACGCGGTCCCCCTTCCCCGGCGGGGAAGGCTATAAGGAAGGAGATTTGATATGAACGAAGAACTGCGCAGAGATATTGACCGCTTTGCCGCGGAAAACGAGCAGGCGATCTTTGCCGACATCGCAAGGCTTGTTTCCGTCAACAGCGAAAACATGCCCGCTCAGCCCGGCAAGCCCTTCGGCGAGGGCCCGGCCCGGGCGCTCGACCTCGCGCTGGAGATCGCGCGCGGCATGGGGCTGCAGAGTGAAAACTGCGAGGGCATGATCGGCTATGCCCAGCTCGGCGAGGGCGGACGGGACTGTGAGCGTTATCTTGCCACGATCACGCATCTTGACGTCGTCCCGGTGGGCGAGGGCTGGAGCGCCGACCCCTTTGCCATGCGCGAGCGCGACGGCTGGATCATCGGCCGCGGCGTGCTGGACGACAAGGGGCCGAGCGTGCTGTGCCTCTATGCGCTGAAATATCTCAAGGAGAAGAACATCCCTCTGCGCTATCCCGTGCGCGCGCTGCTCGGCGTGAACGAGGAGATCGGCATGCAGGACGTCACCTGGTATCTGGGCAATTACCCCGCGCCGCTGTTTTGCTTCAGCCCGGACGCCAACTTCCCGCTGTGCAACGGCGAAAAGGGCATCTACCACGGCCGCGCCGTCGCGTCTGCGCGCAGTGAGAACATCGTGGATTTCCGCGGCGGCTTTGCCGCAAACGCCATCCCCGACAAGGCCGAGGCCTGGGTGAAGGCAAAGAGCCTGGCAAGCGCCGGCCGCGTCACGGCGGAGAAAACGCCGGACGGGCTCTGGCACCTCACGGCCACCGGCATCGGCGGCCACGCCTCCATGCCCGCGGGCACGGTCAACGCCATCGGCGTGCTGATCGATTATCTGCTCGAACGGGGTGTCTGCGCCGCGGGGGAGGAGGCCTTCCTGCGCTTTATGGCAAAGATCCACGCCGCAAGCGACGGCAGCGCCTGCGGTATCGCGGCCTCCGACGGCCTCTTTGAGCCGCTGACCGTCGTCTGCGGTGTGATCGGCGTGGAGGACGGACGGCTGTATCAGACGATCGACAGCCGCTATCCCACCAACACGAGCGGGGAAAAGATCGCCGCGACCTTGAACGCCCTTGCCGCCGGCGCGGCCACGGTCACGGTCGAGCGCGATACAAAGCCCTTCTACATGTCCCTCGACAAGCCGGAGGTTCAGGTCTGCATCGACGCCTATAACGCGATCACCGGCGAGAACGCCAAGCCCTACACGATCGGCGGCGGCACTTATGCCCGCGATTTCCCCAACGCCGTCTCCTTCGGCCCCGAACACCCGGAGCGCCCGGCACCGGCCTTTGCCGGCCCGATCCACGGCGTGGACGAGGCTGCCTGCAAGGCCTGGCTCATCGAAGCGCTCAAGGTCTATATCCTTGCGCTGATCGAGCTGGAAAAGCTGGAGTTTTAAGATGCGCCTCTGGATCATCTGCAGCGGCGAGGCCGAGCTTCTGCTGCCGCCGTGCGCCACGGGCGAGGAATATGCCGCCGCCTGCAAAAAGGCTTTGGACGGCCCCATCGGCGTGGCGCAGGGTCATACGGTCGCGGCAAACGGCAGAAAGGTTTACATAAGTCAGAACACTGCTGCCCGGGAGACGTCGGAAAGACTGATCCCCGGCGCCGCCGCCGAAACGGAGCCGCTCCTGGACGAGATCCCGCTGAAGGGCGCACAGGGCAAGCGCAAGCTCCCGCTTTGGCTGTGGCGCGTCCTTGTCTGGATCCGCGGCCTTTTCGGTCTCGCGTTGGGGGAGAGCGGGCGGGAGAGCCGCAAAAAGGCCGACGCACTGATCGACCGGCTGGAGAAAACAGGGGCGGACTGCATCCTCGTATCCCATCCGCGCCGGATCGCCGCGCTGTGTGACGCGTTGCGTGTGCGCGGCTACTGCGTCCAGCGCACCGGCCTGGGGAGGATAAAGCCATTCGAGCAGCTGCTTTTAAGCCGCCGTGACGAGCACTGCGGCGGCTGCGCGCACAACTGCCTGTTGTCCAATCCCGGCTGCAATATCGGCCGTGATAAAGCCTGGCGCGGGAAAAAACTTCGTAAAATTTGACATTCTGCTTGCTTTGGGTATAATAAACGGGTCGAACTCAATACTATTTCCGTACGGAAAGGAAAGATAACATGAGCGAATGCACACACGATTGTTCCACCTGCGGCGAAAACTGCGCCGAGCGCCAGGCGGATTTCCGCAAGCCCCTTCACGAGGGAGCGAGCGTCAAAAAGGTCATTGCCGTTGTCAGCGGAAAGGGCGGCGTCGGCAAATCTCTTGTGACGGCCATGCTGGCCAGCGAGATGCAGCGCCGCGGCTTCAACGCCGCCGTGCTCGACGCCGACATCACCGGCCCGTCGATCCCGCGCTCCTTCGGCGTGACCGAGCACGCGACCGGCACCAGCGAGGTCCTCTTCCCGGTCACCACGCACACGGGAATGCAGATCATGTCCATCAACCTCATCCTGGAGAACGAGACCGAGCCTGTTGTCTGGCGCGGCCCTGTGATCGCCGGCGCTGTCCAGCAGTTCTGGACCGACGTGCTCTGGCAGGACGTGGACTATATGTTTGTCGACATGCCTCCCGGAACGGGCGACGTCCCGCTGACGGTGTTCCAGTCTCTGCCCGTTGACGGCGTCGTCGTCGTCACCACGCCGCAGGACCTCGTCGGCATGATCGTCGCCAAGGCCGTCAACATGGCGGGGCTGATGAAAAAGCCAGTCATCGGTCTGGTGGAGAACATGTCCTATTTCAAATGCCCGGACTGCGGCAAAGAGCATGAGATCTTCGGCGAGACCAAGGCCGAAAAGGAGGCTGCCGCCTTCGGCATCAAGACCTGGGCGCGGCTGCCGATCGACCCGGTCGTCGCGACGATGGTCGACGCGGGCGAGGTGGAGTCTGTCCCCGCCGACGGCCTCAAAACCATTGCCGACTACATCGAAAAGGAGCTTTGAGATGATCCGAGTTGCAGTATCCTATCAGGACGGCGAAATTTTTGAGCATTTCGGCCACACCGAGACCTTTGCCATTTACGAATTTGACGAAGAGAATTTAGAAGAAAGCACCAAGCGCCTTGTAGAGGCCACCGGTCTGCACGGCCACCAGGATATGGCCGACCTCCTCAAGCGTGAGGGCGTGGACGCCGTCATCTGCGGCAGCATGGGCCCCGAAGCCCACGCGGCGCTGCTCGGCT
>CAMHER010000141.1 GCA_946184215.1 uncultured Clostridia bacterium
CCAGGTAGGTGTCAAGATCTGCCGCCTTGAACAGGCGTTTCATCAGGGTGTTTGTATTGACTTTGCTTGCCATGTCCTCGCCTCCGAGTAAGAAGGATGTGTCCAGCGTAAAAGGACGCACTTTTCGTACAACAAGCTCCTTGCTTTTGCAAGGAGAAAACCATTTCACTGATACAAAGTGTTCACCGGATCAGCTTTTCCAATGCCGCTATTGTCGAGCTTCTGTCTGCGGCATGGTTTTCTGTCAGCATGGAAAGGTAACCCGATACAGACTGGCTCAGAGAGGGATTGGAAAAGACAAACGCGCCGTAAGGCCTTTTGCTGCGCAGAACGGCCACAGCATCCCCCGGCATAGCGATCTGAATCTCCCGGAACGGTGACTCAGCCAGCAGCGTCAAATGAAAATTCTTCTCGTTTCTGACAAGCTCTGTGATGGCCGCCAGGTGCTCGGCATATTCCTCCTGCGTATATTCCATCACGAGATCCAGCAGATCAAATCCGAAATTGACGAACCGCGGCTGTCCCAAGCTGTCCTCCGGCAAGCAGAGGATCATGTTTACCGCATCCTGCTGAAGCAAAGCCTGAAACAGCTCTCGCTCCCGGCGGTAGAGAGAAAGCACGAAGCTCCTGCGCGCCGGCTCAAGCTCCGCGCGGCTTAGGATCCGCTCCAACAGCTTCTCCGGCATAGTAAACACAGGAAGGTCGGACAGCAGAAACGCTCTCGCCCCTTGCCCGGCAGAGCGGAACGACAGGTATTCCTCCCGTGACGCTTCCCGGTAGACCTTGAGAAACGGCGAGGTGGCGGACAGCATGGCGGTATACTCCCGTTCGATCAGGCCGAGGCGCTTTGCATCCGTGATATATTCATACCATCGGCTCTCCCTGCCTCCCGTGGGGAAGAAACCATGGATACAGGCGCTGCCGGACCGGAGAAATACCGTGTGGTAAAACCGGGCGTTTCGCTCTTTGCGAAAAACAAACGGCTCGATCCTTCCGGAAACATACAGGGGCAGCCAGCTGCGGATCGCGTCGACCATCTCTTCTCCAATGCGGTCAACATTGTGGATGATCTTGATCGTCACACCACGGCTCACACACTGTGCCATCAGGGAAGACCACCGGGCATAATAAGCCCTGTCTCCGGTCATCCAGTCCATTGGCTCGTCGGAGTAAAGAAAAAGCTCGCCGTCCTCCCGCGCGGCGTCGGTCAGAAAGCGGATCACGGCGCTGCGCAGCCCTTCCGTGCCATAATAGCAGGCTTCAACCGGGTTCTCCGCCGCATCCGGGCTGGCAGAAAGCAGGCCTCCGCCCGGCTTGAACTCGTCCAGAGACCGCAGCAGCAGCCCGGCCATACCCGCGTTGTCCTCTTCGGAGGGCATCTCATAGAGCCACGCCGCCACGGAATCGGCATTTAGCTGCGCTGCGCCCACGCCGCAAAGTGCGCCAAGCTCCTCTGTTTTTCCGACCTGCTGCGCACGGGAGAACAGCAGATCGGACAGCTTCTCCGCCAGCCGGTCATTCCCGTGAGGCGAATAAATACCGCTGCGGAAACGGCTGACAAGAGAGACGTCGATACTAAGCTGCGAGGCAAGTCTTGCGTTGGAAAGATCCAACAGGGCGGCAGCGCGATCCAGTCGCTCTCCAAAGGCCTGCCGCCGCTGTTTTCGCGCCCGCTTGCTTTTCGGCACGTCTGTGAGAGCTGGCAGGACGATCTCGTCTGTCTCATAGAGCCATGCGACTAAAGCAGGAAGCAGGGTCTCCCGTGCAGTATCCATACTGCCGCAGAGTTCCTGCAGCGCAGGCAGCATGTTTTCGTAGTCGGCATAGCCATAGATGCCGCTCACCAGCGAGGCGATGGAAGGGCTGCTGGACTTCGGTGAGCGCCTTCCGGTTTTCAGTTTGGAGATATTGCCCGACGAACAGCCGGCGTAACGGGCAATCTCCGTGTTGTTGCAGTGCAGAAGTGTGAATATGGCGGTTATCCTCTCTGAAAGCATGGCGGTTCACTCCTTCTTTCCGGCTCAAGGACACTATAGCATAGAGGACAACTTTTTTGCAATGAAAAAAAGTTGTCCACCTGTTGCTTTGGTATCCTATCAACTGTACTATACAAGTGGGTTATTATTGATAGGCAAAGGAGGTTACATTATGAATAAGGTTAAACGTTCCGTGTACATCTTGCTTATGTTGACTCTATTGTTGACGCTTTGTGCCTGCGGCGGTACGAAAGCGGAGCCGGAGAAGCCTGTGCGGGAGACACCCGCCGCGACGCCTGCGGAAACGACCCGGGAACCGACGCCAGAGCCCGTCGTGACGGAGCAGGAAGCCAACGCCGGAGAGTATACCTTCCTATGCGCCAGATTCAGCGCCGCCTATATGGATCGGATGTATGCGCTCGGCGGCGCGGGAAGTGACCTTCCGGATCAATATGTCGCCATGCCGGATATGGTAGGCGAGACTGTGACTCTGGAAGCCGACGGCAGCGGCTATCTGTATTGGGGCGACAACAACCAGGGGCCGATCGACTGGTGGAAGATGGACGGTGACGCGCTGCAGTTCCAGGCAGGCGTCGCTGTGATCAACGGCACGATCGCCGACGGCCTGATGACGCTGACGATCGATGACGGCTTTTCCGCCCTCTTTGCCGCTCCGGGTGCGGATACTTCCGGCGTCGAGCCGATCACACTGGGAGAGTTTGCGTCTATGCTGCGGGGACCGGAGCCCGCCGCGTCCGTCCCGGCGGAGCTGCCCGTCGAGGGCGAGTATGAGCTCTTTGCCGTGGAATACGAAGGCGCGCTCGTGTATTCCGCCGACCTGGGAGTTTCCTCCACGCTTACATTGGCGGAAGGTGGAACGGGAACCATGACCTCAGATGATGAGGCCATGGATATCTCCCAATGGGCGGAAGAGGGAGGCGCGTTTTCCCTCACCCTGGCTGACGGCAGCTCCGCGGGCGGCAAGCTTCACGGCGGCGTCATTGAGCTTGACATCTACGGAACCGGATATATGATCTTCTTCTATGCCAAGGAAGGAGCCGACCTCTCCGGCTATGCGCCCATGACGATGGAAGAATACCGGAGCAAGCCGGAGTCCCTGCTGTATGCGCTGTGGGCAGGTCTCGACCTGAACGCGGGCATTCATCTGAACTACGATATGCACACAGACTATATGGACGCCGACCAGAGCTATGACGTCCACGGGAAAGACGGCGTGTACTACTCCCGCCGCACGACCCGGGTGTCCGGCTTCGAAAATACGGTGGTGACCTTCTTCCGGGACGGCACGGCGTACAATCTCTACCCGGATGATATGACCGGCATCATTGCCACGACAACGACTTCCTCTTATATTGCTGAAAATATCATGCTGATGGATCACCTGCTTTCGGATATCCGCGGCTGCGCGCTGCGGAAGGACTATACGACTCAGACGCAGGAGATCGAGGGCGTTTCCTATACGGTGGAGCTGTTTCCGGAGACGGACAGCACAGCCCAGGCGGCCTTCTATTTCAGGGATGACGGCCGACTGGTCTATTGCCTCAAAGGCGCCCCCGTGGTCGAAACCGTCGCGGAGATCGGGGAAACGGTTTATACCGTCTACACCATCGACGACGCCGTGAACGAAGCTCTCTTTGATATTACCGGCTACACGATCAAATGACAGCAGCATATGAGACGGTCAGGATCGAACAACCTGATCTGCGCTGATTTTACACCGGGAGGAGAAAAAATGATTTGTCCCAATTGCGGAATGTCCATAAAGGACGGCTCCAGGTTTTGTGAGGAATGCGGCGCGAGGCTTGAAGGGCAGGCGGCTTCCCATGCGGACGCATTTTACGGATATGCTCCGGGGCCGGAGCGTCTCGCACCGGGCTATTCCCGCAGGCTCGAATCCGAGGCTGTTCTGGCGGCGCTGAGGAAGCAGAGAAAATCAACGCGGATCGTCGGTCTGATCGTGATCGTCCTCCCGCTGATCGGCTTTGGCGTCTACGGTGCGGTTTCCGACGCCATGGAACTCTGGCAGGCGATGTTTGCCGGCGTTGTGATCTCCGTCATCATGGCCGTAAGCGTGCTCATCGTCTCCCTGAAAAAGAGGCTGGGTAAGTCTTTTGAGGGAACGCTGACACGCAAAAAGCACGTTCGCCGCATCCATCGCTCCAACGACGGGTATCGAAACTCCCGGAACGACTATATCCTCTATATCACGGACGCAGACGGGAAACGGCATAAGAAACATACGACCCCGACCATATACAACTACCTGAATGAAGGCGACCGCCTTCGCTACCTTCCCCAGTTTCCGCTGCCCTTTGAGAAGTTTGACAAATCCCGCGATGCGGAGATCCCCTGCTTGTTCTGCGGCAGAATGAACCCGATAGAAAACGACAGCTGCGACTACTGCCGCAACCCGATCATCAAGTGATGCTCTCCCAAAATGAGAGCGACAGTATAGCTCGTTCCTGTTCAAATTTGAGCAACCTGTTGTACCTTATCGCTCAGCGCTCTTGTACAGCGCCAGATTAACTTGATTCTCAAACAAGAAAACGTGCCGGAAGGAGCGCTCGTCTCTTTCCGGCACATTCTTTACTATTCAGATTTCTATCATCGAACTATCGATCAACACACCGAGCATCAAAAAACGATATCTGGCAGGGAGCATGAAAAAATGTCTCATTTCGCCCAGACGTATTTATAATTTCCATGCTGCTGCAGCAGGGATTCCCGCGCTGGCTGCACTGTATTGGAAAAAGGCCACTTCGCAGGGGATGATCGCTGCGGTCATTGGCGGCTTTGTTACGTGCGCAGTCTGGAGAGCACTGGGATCACCTTTCCCATTACAGATGCGCTCATATTCTTCATACATAGCGGCTCACCTCGGTTAAAACCTCTGACACAACATGGCATATTAAACTCCGCCCAAGCTGCTTTTGTCAAGTCTGGCGCTCTGGACTGCTTTGCTGCCGAGCAATAGCGCAGACGGAGGGATGTTGGAAAAAAGCACAAAAACTACTGGAATGACAACGCGCTTTGTGGTAAGATCTATAATGGTTTATTATATAAATCTATTTGTACAACTGAAACAAGGAAAACGGCATACAAAAAACGGCGATACCGTGTGAATTCAACATCCGATCCTTTGCTGAAATACGAAAGCCGCTCGGCCTCAAAAGAAGCGCCTTAAAACAGCAAGGACAATTCATACTGCACCACCCGTTGCGCATTCATGAAAAACATAAGAAGCCACAGGGAGCATTCACTCATGAAAAAGATTCTCACTATTATTGTCAACGTGGTCATTATAGCCGCTATACTGATCTTCGTTGTACTCTACTCCCGCTTTGAAAACACCGATTCTTACCGGAGGCAGATAGAACACTTTGA
>CAMHER010000142.1 GCA_946184215.1 uncultured Clostridia bacterium
TTCTTCGTTGACTTCCTCTTCGGTCTCTTCAGCGGAATTCTCGTTGTAAACCTCGCTGCTCTCGGTTTTGATGGTCTCTGCACTCTCGTCGTAATCGGCGAAAGTGGAGGTGGGCAGAACGTTCAGAATCATAATCACGGTCAACACGGTTGCAAAAAACTTTTTCATGGTAAATCCTCCTTCAGCATCGTGTGCTTTATTTATTTCTGATGGTGCCATTATAAAGGGGGCGTCATCTACAGAAGCATCAATAATTCGATAAAAATGGGGTATTTTTAAAAAATTTTTTGATTCTTCTCGGCAGGGCGCCGGACGCCTCCCTCTATTAAGGAAGAAAAACATGTGAAAAAAGCAGAAGGCTTTCGAAAAACCGAAAGCCTTCTGCAGCGCGCGATGAAGCCCTTCCGGACAGCTCGTTCGAGGCTGTGACAGACTGCCGCAGAGCGGGATCCGATAAAGAAAGCCCCGGGCAGTATTCTCTCCCCGGGGCTTTTATCGCGTCTGTCGACCTGAAAGGCAGCAAATCTCTTCCCGTGAACGCAGAGCTTCACACCTCCTGCGCAGCCTGAACCCGAGGGCACAGGGCTGCGGGGATCGGCACCGCCATCCGGCGCCGACAAGATCCCGCTGTCGCAGGGTCGTGACGATCACCGGTCACATTCTGCTGCCTGTCTCAGATTCTCGAGAACGGCATCCATCTTCTTTTTCCGCAGAAGGAAGGCTGTAATGCCAAGATAAACCGGTATCATGATCAGCCCGGTTATACTGAGGTCGTTGATCTCGCCGACCACCGTCGCCGCCGTCGTAAAAGCAGAGCGGAACAAGCCGCCCGCGTCCGTAAAGCAATGGATCATCATCAGGACCCAGAGATTCCCGCCCCTGAAGTATATCGCCGTATAATACATCCCGATCGCGCAGGCGGAGATGACCTGAATGGCGGCCCGGGCAGGATTCACGCCGGAGACGATATTTGTCAGATGTACGAGCCCGAAGATCAAGCCGCTTAGCGTCACCGCTTTCCATACGCCGCGCAGGTCCTTCCCGTAGGCGATGCCCAGATTGTTTGCGATCACACCACGGAATATCGTTTCCTCGCGGAAGCCGATGCCGAGAATATTGATAATGCCAAGACAGATCCCGGCCGCCGTTTTCCATGAGGTCCCGTCGTCGAGAAGGGACTCGCCCAATCTTATAAGGAAGGCCAGCGAGAAGAGAACAAAGGCAAACAAGCCGGCAAGCAGCGTTTTGACAAAATCGCCCCGCCGGTAACACCAGCCATAGCCAAGCAGAAGCGTCAACGCCAGGGGCCAGAGAATATTGACGAACTGCCTGACATAATCTGCCGGGGTGCCGGCCGGCAGCAGTTTTCGGAGCAGACTGACCGCACCGAGCAGAACGAACACAGACAGCGCGACCGCAATACAACCAGGAATTGGATATTTACGTAAATATTTTTTCAGTTTCATTGGTGATCCTCCTCTTCGAACCACTTGACGGAATACAATATTCAGAATATATGAATAATTCCGGACTGTCAAGGAGGTTCCGCCCGGTCGAGAAAGATAAGAGGGATGCAGCGAAGGACAGGGAAGGAGCCGCTGTTAGGCTCCCTCATTTAACCCCTAAATTAACCCATTTTTGCGAATTAACCCATTTTAACCCGTATAAAATGAGATAGAAAAGGACAAATCGCGTCAAACCTCGTAAAAGAGAAAAACCCTGGAATCGTTGGGATTCCAGGGTTTTGACGTTTTGAAGCTTTCGATCAGCGCTTGCTGAACTGGGGAGCACGTCTCGCAGCTTTGAGACCGTACTGAAGCAGTATTATCGGCTTTTTCGTGTATCTACAAGGCTTTTCAAAGACCGGCTTTCTGTTTTCCCCTATGCGTTAGCCCAACTATGAAGCTGGATTCGCCCTGTTTTATTAATCGGCTGGAAGGAGCCTGTTTCGAGTTCTGATACTAATTTCTGACTGAAAGCTTTAAAAGATACGCGAGCAGAATTTGGGCCAGACAAGGCGGAGACCGCAGAGCATAATGGACATATATGGTCAAGGGCTCCAACGCAGTATGGCGCAAATTCTGCCGTGGAGAATTAAAGATTTATATTAGATATTAGTATGATAGAATCCTATCCGACGCAGCGGTTCTGATGTCTTGAAAGACGCAGCAAACAACCTTTCCGGCGCTATTCTCCTTGGGAGACAGTATAGAGGGAATAAAAGTAGCCCTTTTTCTCCATCAGCTCATCGAAGCTCCCCCGCTCCGAAACCTCGCCGCTTTTCATCGCAAACAGGCCGGTGCAGCGGCGCAGGATATTCTCGTCCAGATCATGGGTGACGATGACGCGGGTGTAGCCGTCCAGCTTCAAAATCGCGTCCAGCACCTCGTAGGAGGTTTCGGCATCCAAGGAGGCCGTAGCCTCATCCACGAAGAGTACCGGAGTCTTACGCAGCAGCGCCCGGGCAATGGAGATCCGCTGCCGTTCGCCGCCGGAGAGACCGGAGCCATTCTCGCCGCAGAGGTAGTCCGCACCCTTTTCGTCGATGAGCCTTTTCAATCCGGACAGCCGAACAGCGCGGTCGACATCTTCCTCCGGAAACTGGGAAAACATGGTGATGTTGTTGCGGATTGTGCTGTTGAATACAAACACATTCTGCTGAATGATGGACACAAGGTCGTAGAGTGAGGCGGTGGAGACGGCTTTGAGCTCTTTTCCGTCATAAAGGATCTCGCCCTGATAGTTTTTTGAGGATGCCATCAGCAGATTCAGGATCGTCGACTTGCCGCTGCCGGAGCCGCCGACCAGCGCGTAGCAGCCGCCGGCGCGCAGCTCCATGACCACGCCGCGCAGCACCGGCTTCCCTTCCTCATAGGCGAATGTAAGATCCTTGACAGAGATCCCCTCGGTGAGCTGCGGCGCGATGGGCTCGCCCTCGTCGGGGACGTTTTTATTCAGCGCCCCGGCCAGCTTGTCGATGAGCCCGAAGGATGCCTTTGCACCCGCGAAGAAGGTCGGGAAGGTCTGGATGGGTGCCAGCACATAGTTGAGCAGCTGCACGAACACCAACGCGGTACCGGTGGTGATGCCCGCTTTTCCGGCGAGCGCCAACGCTGCGGCCACAAAGAATACGCCGAATTGCAGAAGCGCGCCCGCGATTTCGGAGGCATAAGCGACCATCACGTTGACGGCTGTGCGATTTTTCGATGCATTTGCAACGCCTTCGTTGCTTTCGCCATGGACGCGGGAAAGGTTCTTCTCCGCCTTAAAGCTCTTGATGACCGAGAATCCCGAAAGCGCATCCTTTAGCATGCCTGTGTAGCTTTCTTTTTTGTCGGAAACATTCTTTTCCGCAGCAGCCGCCTTGTTGCCTAGCGCGACGGAAACAAGGATCGGCAAAAAAGAGAAGCCTATCGCAATCAGCGTCAGTAGCGGGCTGTACCAAAGCATGAGACCGAGCGCGCCGACGAAGGAGACGCCGACCGTGATCGTGTTCTGCAGTTTTCCCACAAAGTCCGTTTCGATTGAGTTCACGTCATTTGAAAGCGCGGAGATATAGAGCGACGTATTCTCGCCGGAAAAGGCCTGGATGCCCTTTCCCATCAGCCGCTCAAAGGCGTATTCCCGGTACTGCTTCATCGCCTTGGCGCGGAAGGCGGACAGGAAGGCCCTGTCGAGGATCCACGCGATCGCCAGCAGCGCAAAGCCCGCTCCCGCGATGATCAGCAGCGTGCCAAAGCTGTAGGCGCTACTGCCGGCGATCAGGTCGGCGACTTCCTTGATGAGCCAGGAGATCACAAGCTCCGCCAGGGCTTCGAGAACGGCGGCGATCACGGTCATGGAAAGGTTGAATCGGTTGTCGCGGAACAGCTCCCTGAGAAACGGGCGCCGCAGCGCGCGTTTGGCATCATTTGCTTTCATCCGCTGCGCCCTCCCTCAAAAGCGGTTTTTTGCGGTCATACCAGTTGCAGAAGTACGCTTCTTCTCCGTCGCACAGCCAGCGCGCGAACAGCAGAAACGGGACGAACGAATCCTGCTTGTCCAGCATGAAGACCTGCACCGGCGCGTCCTCCAGCTCCACCTCGGTCTTCTTGATGATATGGCATGCGGTCAGTGCGGTCAGCGCCCGTTCCGCGTCCTCCAGCGGCACGCCCGAGGCCCTCGCGATCACGTTTGCGGAGCGGTAGCTGTTTTTTTGCGCGTAGAGCGTGCGCAGGATCTCCAGCGCGCCCGGCAGCGCCAGGGCGGAAAACAGGGCGCGATAGTCTTCGTTGTCCGCAAAGTTTGACGCGTAGCCGCCCTCCGGCTCCGGCATCAGCAGGAACATGGGGCAGTCCTCGGCGGGGATGCCGAGCTGGATGCCCTCGTCCAGCAGAGTGCTGGAGCGAAGCCAGAGCGTCGCATCCGTGTGGTTGACGATGTCTGTGGAATAACAGGTCTTGACCGGCAGATGAAACAGGGCGTCCATCAACTCGCCGAGAAACTCGCCGTCCACATAGTAGGGGCGCTGAATGGTCGCGCACAGCAGCCGGAACAGCTCGAACATGCGCTCCTCCTTCGGAAAAGCGCCGAGATAGCGCAGCAGCGACCCCGCCATATCCTCCGTGGGCTCGTCGGCGCGCCCGAACAGCGTGTCGATAGTCACGCCCAGGCGATCGGCGATCGCGGGCAGCATCTCGGCGTCCGGGGCGCCGCCCTTTTCCCATTTACTGACCGCCTGGCCGGAGACGCACAGCGCCTTACCAAGCTGCTCCTGGGTCAGCCCCCGCTCCCGCCGCAGCTTGGCGATCGTTTTTCCAAGTTCCATTTTGTATGCCCCTAAACTCAATCATTGGTAGGATTATAGCAAAACAACGGGTTGAATTCAATAGAGAGGAATTTGCAAAAATGAAAATGTCAGTTGAATATATTGGCTGATGTTTGAAATGTGTTGCTTGCAAAAATGGCAGAGGAGTTGGCGTGAAGCCTATGGTATAAACGGGAATAAACTTCGCCAAAAGGACTCAAAGCAAAACAAAGATACCGAGAGTAGAAGATTGTCTCTATAGGAGCACCTGTGTGGAGCTCAGAATGGAGGGGAATTTTCCCCTATTTTTTAACCCACTCATCGCTCTAAAATGGTTTTTCCCCTATGGTTAACCCATCAAAAATGGGATAAAGAGCGTCAAATTTCCTCAAAAGGGAACAGCCGGAACAAAAAAAACCCCGGAAAACCGCATGGTTCCGGGGTTTTTGGGCATTTTGAAGTCTCGATCAGCGCTTGCTGAACTGAGGAGCGCGGCGGGCGGCCTTGAGACCGTACTTCTTACGCTCTTTCATTCTCGGGTCGCGGGTCAGCAGACCGGCGGCCT
>CAMHER010000143.1 GCA_946184215.1 uncultured Clostridia bacterium
ACGGCCTTGCCGCCGGCACGAGCATTCCCGTGTGCATCTTCTTCGTCTCCGTCACGTTCCTGTGGCAGCGCGGCGATATCTCCGTCGGCGTCTTCGCGTCCGGTCTCGCGGGCGGTCTGCTGGGCTTTTTGCTCTATAACTTCAACCCCGCCAAGATCTTCATGGGCGACACCGGCTCGCTCTTCCTCGGCGGCGCGATTGCCGCCATGGCCTTTGCCTATGATATGCCGCTCGTTCTGATCACGGTCGGCATCATGTACATCATCGAAACGCTCTCCGACATTATTCAGGTCGGTTATTTCAAGCTCAGCCACGGCAAGCGCGTCTTTAAAATGGCGCCCTTCCACCATCATCTCGAGATGGGCGGCTGGACCGGAAGGAAATGGAGCGAGAAAGAACTGTTTGTTCTCTTTACGGGCATAAGTCTGCTGTTTGCTGTCATATCATTTATTGGGGTGTTCCAGCGTTACGCCATGTGATTGACGATACAGTCAAGCAAAGCCGGGGAGGTGGGAGAAGTGCGTTACGATACGGCCCGCCTCGCCGACTTTTCCGTTTTGCGCGGCGAGAGGAGACAAAACAGCTTTGACAGAAGCTTTTTTGCGCTGGTTATGATTCTGCTCCTGTTGGGGATCATCATGGTCCTTTCGGCCAGCTTTCCGCGCGCCTACTATGACCCGGGACATGTCACCGGCGGCCGCGCCACCTACTATTTTGTCCGCCAGCTGATCTTTGCGGCGGCGGGGGTGGGGGCGATGCTTCTTGCGGCCCGTTTTCCGATCGGCTTTTACAAACGCTATGCCAAGCACTTTATGGCCGTGACACTTGTGCTGCTTGCCCTCGTGCCGCTTATCGGCATCCGGGCGAACGGCTCGCGGCGCTGGCTCGGTGTCGGCTCGCTGACGGTGCAGCCCTCTGAACTTGCCAAGCTTGCCGTGATTCTGTTGTTTGCGGCCATGATCAGCCGCAGGCGCGGCAACATGAAGAGCTTTCGGACCGGTATTTTGCCCTTTGCCCTGATCCTCGGCCTCATTGTGGGACTGCTGGTGCTTGAGCCGCATTTTTCCGCCTCGATCATCATCCTGGCGCTGGGGGCGGCAATGCTGTTCCTCGGCGGCGCGCCGCTGGGGTGGTTTCTCGCGGCCTTTGGCGCGGGCGGTGCGGCGCTGGCTGTTTTGCTGGTGTTTTTCCCGTACGCCTCCAGCCGGATCACGACCTGGCGCGATCCGTTTTCCAGTTCGTCTGACGAGGGGTATCAGATCGTACAGTCCCTCTATACGATCGGCTCCGGCGGGCTCGGCGGCGTCGGGCTTGGGGCAAGTCGGCAGAAGTATCTCTATCTGCCGGAAGAACATAATGACTTTATTTTTTCCGTCCTGTGCGAGGAACTGGGTTTTCTGGGAGCAGCCCTTGTGCTGATCCTCTTTGCGCTGTTGATCCTGCGCGGCTATCGCATCGCGCTTCGCTGCCCGGACCCCTTCAGCTTTCTTGTCACGGCCGGGATCACGACGCTGCTGGCGATTCAGGTGTTTCTGAACGTGGCGGTCGTGACGAACCTGCTGCCCTGTACGGGCATATCTCTGCCGTTTTTCAGCTATGGCGGCACAGCGCTCATCATTCAGCTTGCCGAGATGGGGATCGTGCTGAGCGCATCGCGAGAGATCATGGAAGGAGAACAGAAATGATGAAATTCCTTTTTACCTGCGGCGGCACGGCCGGTCATATCAACCCGGCTCTCGCGATTGCGTCGCGGCTTGAGGAGCTTCTCGGCCACTGCGAGATCCTCTTTATCGGCGCAAAGGGCATGATGGAGACCGAGCTCGTTCCGCGCGAGGGCTATGAGATCAGAGAGATCGACATTACCAATCTCAGCCGCTCGCTGAGCCTGGAGGGCCTTGTACATAACGCCAGAACGCTGAAAAATGTGGCGGTGTCAATCGAAAAGGCAAAGAAGATCATCCGGGAATTTCAGCCGGATGTCGTGATCGGGACCGGCGGCTATGTCTGCTATCCCGTCCTGACGGCGGCGTCGCGGCTGCATATCCCGACTGTTATTCATGAGAGCAACGCCATTCCCGGCCTGACGACAAAGCTTCTCGCCAGGCATGTCGATAAGGTCCTGGTTGGCTTCGAGGAAAGCCGCAGCGCGTATCCCGATACCGACAAGGTCTATGTGACCGGCACACCGGTTCGCGGCAGCTTTTCCGCCTATACGAAAGAGACGGCGAAGAAACAGCTGGGCATCCCGAATGACAGGCCGCTTGTGGTATCGGTGTGGGGCTCGCTCGGTGCGGCGCACATGAACGAAATCATGACGGAACTGATCCCCCAGATGAAGGACGACGTCTCTTTTCGACTTGTCCATGCAGCAGGCGGCCGCTATTATGACGAGGTCTGTAAAAAGCTGTCTTCCACCGCTCCGGACTGTGCCGCTTTCGGCGCCGACGTGCGCAAGTATATCTATGATATGCCGCGCGTTATGGCGGCGGCCGATCTTGTGCTCTGCCGGGCCGGAGCGTCCTCTCTGGCCGAGCTGACCTTTATGGGAAAGCCCGCCATCATCGTGCCGTCTCCCAATGTGACCAACCACCACCAGGAAAAGAACGCCCGCGTCCTGGAAAGAGCGGGCGGTGCGCGTGTGCTGCTGGAGGGCGAATTTGACGCAGACAGTCTCCATGCTTTGATCCGGGAACTGCTTGCCGACGATCATCAGCTGAAAACCATGCGGGAGGCCATGCTTTCTCTTGCTGTTCCCGATGCGGTGGACCGCATCTGCGAGATCATACTGGAAGCAGCACGCCGCTGACCCAATCACGAAGAAATCCCTCCGGGCATAGAATGGCTTGATTTCGATGCACGGAGGGATTTTATTATGGATATCTGGCATGTCAGAGGCGGCAACAGACTTTTTGGAAGCTGCCGTGTGCAGGGCTCGAAAAACGCCTCGCTTCCTGTCCTCGCCGCAAGCGTTGTACTGCCGGTCCGCTCTGTGTTGAAAAATGTGCCGCGTCTGAAGGATGTGGATGCGGCGCTCCAGATCCTCTCACACCTGGGCTGCCGTATCGACCGGGGGGAGGAAGAGCTCATCATCGACTCCACTTCCTTCACCGGGGCCGAGATCCCGCGGGAGCTGATGGCGGAAATGCGCTCGTCCGTTATTTTTATGGGTGCGCTCCTGGCACGCTGCGGCGAAGCGAAGCTGAGTCTGCCCGGCGGCTGTCAGCTGGGCAAGCGGCCGATCGATCTGCACCTGTCGGCCCTCCGCCAGATGGGCGCGGAGATCGAGGAAGAGGGGAGCGACCTGTTCTGCCGAGCCGAGAGGCTGCGCGGTGCGGACATCGACCTGCGTTTTCCCAGCGTCGGCGCAACGGAAAATATCATGTTGGCCGCCTGTGCCGCCGAGGGACGGACCACGATCCACGGTGCGGCACGAGAGCCGGAGATCGTCAGCCTGCAGGCGTATCTGGCTTCGATCGGGGCAGATATCCACGGAGCGGGAACCAGTACGATCACGATCTGCGGCGCTGTCGGAAGGGAAAATACGGTCTATACGGTCCCGAGTGACCGAATCGTCGCCTCCACGCTTGCCTGTGCCTGCGCTGCGGCAGGAGGGAGGATCATCCTGTCCGGCGTCAAGGCCGATCATTTTTCTACGGTTCTCCACTTCCTAAATGACGCAGGCTGTGATATAATCAACTTTAAAGATATCGTGGAGATATCTTCAAACGGTGATCTGCGCTCCCCGGGACATATTGTCACAGCGCCTTATCCGGGCTTCCCAACGGACGCACAGCCGATCCTGATGGCGGCACTTCTCCGCTCACACGGAACAACGCAGTTCACGGAAACGATTTTCGAAAACCGGTATCGGCAGGTCAGTGAACTGCGGCGTCTCGGGGCCGACCTCACAGTCTCCGGGACGGAAGCGGTGCTGCGCGGGGTCGAGACTCTGCACGGCGAAACGCTGACAGCGCCGGATCTGCGCGGCGGTGCCGCCATGATCGTGGCGGGCCTGCATACCAGGGGCGAGACAAGGATCATCGATGCGGGCCATATCGCCCGCGGTTACGACAGCTTTGACGACACGCTCTGCGCGCTCGGCGCGGAGGTGTGGATCGAACACAAATGAAAGGGTAAACAGGGTTTTACTATGCCATCTGCCAGAAACAATCAGCCGCCGGCCAGCAAGCACGGCGAGTATAAAAAACCGCGCAGACGTTCCGTGAGCGGGGCGATCCTGACCTTTGCCGTCGTCGTGATCGCCACAGTTTTTCTCATGAGTGTTTTTCTGCGTATTTCCGACATCAGCGTCGAGGGGAACGAGCACTATACCGATGAGGAAATCATCAAGGCGATCGACATCGAGCAGGGCGACAACCTGTTTTTCTTCGACCGGTTTGCCGCCATCAGCCGTGTTTTTGCCAAGCTCCCCTATGTTGAGGAGGTATCGGTCTCACGCGAGCTTCCCGACAAGGTCGTCATCACGGTGCAGGAATGCAAGGCGCTTGCCTATATCGCCGTCGGCGATGAAAACTGGACCATCGACCACAGCTGCAAGGTTCTCGGCAAAGCCACGGAAGGGGAACTGGATTTCCTGATCCGCGTGGATGGGCTCAATCCCGGCACCCTTCTGATCGGGGAACGCCTGACGACCCATGACGCAGACGAGGATGCTGTCGCCTTCCTGGCCGATGTGCTGTACCAGGTACAGGAGCGCGGCATGACCGAGCGTGTCAGAAGCATGGATTTCTCCGAGCTGAACGCAGTTAAGCTGTATTACGGAACACGCTTTACGGTTATGATCGGAGGGAAGAGCGAGATAAACCACAAATTCGCCATGCTCGAATCCGTGCTGGAACAGCTCAAGGAGGGCGATGTGGGCGTCATCAACGTCTCCGATGGGACAAGCGCGCACTTTGTTCCACAGTAATAGATTACAAAAAGATTACAATTATTTTCACAAAAATAAAAATATCTCTTGACCTTGAGAAAGATTTGTAATAATATATCGTTACAAACCAAAAATACAAATATCCCATGTAGATACATCGTTGGATAAAACAGGGAGGCAACACAATGGATTTCAAAGCAGAAACTGGTCCCGAAAACGTTGTAACGTTAAAGGTCATTGGTGTCGGCGGCGCCGGCAACAATGTTGTCAACAGAATGGTCAAGTCCGGCACGCAGGGCGTTGAGTTTATCGCGGTCAACACCGATAAACAGGCGCTGAGCGTCTCCAATGCCGATCAGAAGATCCAGATCGGCGAGAAGATGAC
>CAMHER010000144.1 GCA_946184215.1 uncultured Clostridia bacterium
AACCGCTTCTACTCACAGGATGCGATCGTGATCGAAAAGAAAACCAAGCGCGGCTTTGGTGAGATGGATATTCGCCCCGCTATCCGTGAGATCTCCTTCGGCAGCACGGAGGAGGGCGTGCTTGTAGGCGCTCTCATCAGCGCGCAGAATCCTACGCTCAATCCCGACCTGCTTCCGGCCGCGCTGCGCGCTCTGGCGCCGGATATCGCACCGGATTTCGCCAAATTCACTCGTGTGGAGACCTTTGATGCGGAAATGAAGATTTTCCGCTGATTTTCCGGTAAAAAAGTCTTGCAATTCTCCCCTTGGTATGATATCATATCAAAGCTTGTGAAGGACACAGGCATGAGAAAGGCGGTCCGCTGCCGCGGCGCGCAAGCTGCCCTCCGGTCATGAACGTCTATATTAGGAAGGATTGGATTGTTATGGATCTGGTCAAAATTCTCAGTGACAAGTACATGAAGAGCGAGCTGCCCGCGATGAACGTCGGCGACACCGTGCGTGTCCTCGTCCGCGTGAAGGAAGGCAACCGTGAGCGTACGCAGGCTTTTGAAGGCACGATCATTGCCAAGAAGCACGGCGGCATCAACGAGACCATCACCGTTCGCCGTATCTCCTACGGTGTCGGCTGCGAGAAGGTATTTCCGGTACATTCTCCGTCCATCGTCTCCGTGACCACCGTCCGCAAGGGCAAGGTCCGCAGAGCAAAGCTCTACTACCTCCGCGACCGTGTCGGCAAGGCCGCCAAGGTCAAAGAGCGTCTGTAATTTTTTCGTCACGAAAAAAGGAAGCCTTTGGGGCTTCCTTTTTTTATGTTGCCAGCTTGGCATAAAACGGTGTATAATATCTCAATACAGATTAAAATCGCTGAATCGGATTACGGAATTACATCCCAATACAGCCAACCGGGAGGGAAGGCGGCAATGGACGAGAAGAAAACCGCAAGAAAGAATAAGAAGAACAAAGCAAAGGAGCAGGTATCACCGGAGGTGCAGGCACGCCGTGAGGCCTACGACTGGATCCAGTCGCTGATCTCTGCGCTTTTGATCTGCGTGCTGGTGTTCGTCTTTGTCATCCGCATCATGGACGTGAACGGCAGCTCCATGGTGCCGACGCTGAAAAACGGCGACAAGGTGCTTGTCTCCGGTCTGCTCTACGAGCCTGACCGGGGCGATATCGTTGTGTTCAAGAAGGACAGCTACAACGATAACAAGGCTCTTGTCAAGCGTGTGATCGCCGTTGCGGGCGATACGGTGAACATCGACTTTGACAACGGCATCGTCTATGTCAATGGCGAGGCGATCGAGGAAGCCTACCTTGATGGCTCCACCAACAATAAGCTTGACTTTATCGGGCCGCAGACCGTGCCGGAAAACTGCCTTTTCGTCATGGGCGACAACCGCAACGCTTCTACCGACAGCCGTGACAAGCGCATCGGCATGGTGGACAAGCGCCTTGTGATCGGCAAGGTGCTGCTGGTCGTCTACCCCTTCAGCGACTTCGGCGGAGTGGAATAATGGCAGAAAACGCATTTGAAAAGCTGAATATCCAGTGGTTCCCCGGACACATGACCAAGGCCCAGCGCATGATCGAGGAAAACATCGGCCTTGTGGACGCGGTCTGCGAGATCCTGGATGCCCGGATCCCGCGCGCCAGCCGCAACCCGGATATCGACCGCCTGGCGGCCGGAAAGCCGCGGCTGGTGATCCTCAACCGCTGCGACCTGGCGGATCCTGCCGTCACAAAGGCATGGAGTGCGGCCTTTCGCTCCCGTGACCTTGCCGTTCTGGAGACGGACGCGCGCTCGGGCAAGGGCATAAGCGGCTTTGTCCCGGCTGTGCGGACGCTGCTTGCCGACAAGCTGGCGGAGTATGAGCGCAAGGGACAGAGCGGACGCGGGCTGAAAATTATGGTGCTGGGGATCCCCAATGTGGGGAAGTCCACCTTTATCAACAAGGTGGCCGGGCGCAAGGCCGCCGCTGCCGGGGACAGGCCCGGCGTGACACGCGGGCGGCAGTGGATCAACATTGACCGCGGACTGGACATGCTCGACACCCCCGGTATCCTCTGGCCGAAGTTTGACAGCCAGGAGGTCGGCGAGATGCTGGCCGTCACAAACGCGATCAAAAGCGACGTGCTGGACCGAGAGACCCTTGCGGCCAACTTTATGCTGCGTCTGCGCACGCTCTACCCAGAGGCGATCCAAAGCCGCTACGGCATCACCCCGACGGGGGAGGAGGACGGCTTTGAGCTGCTGGAGCTGGCGGCAAAGCGCAGAGGCTTCCTTGTCTCGCGCGGCGAATATGATATCGAGCGCATGGCCAATACACTTCTGGACGAGTATCACAGCGGCAAGCTGGGCCGGCTGAGCCTGGAGAGACCGGAATGACGGAACTGTGGAGCATCGAAAACGAGATTTATGACAGCGGCCTGAGCCCGCTCTGCGGCGTGGACGAGGCCGGACGCGGTCCGCTGGCCGGCCCGGTGTGCGCCGCCGCGGTCATCCTGCCCCGGGGACTTGTGATCGAGGGGCTGAACGACTCGAAGAAGCTCAGCGGGAAAAAACGTGAGAGTCTCTATGACGAGATCGTGGAAAAGGCAGTTGCGTACGGTATTGCCTTTGCGAGCGTCGAAGAGATCGAGGAGAAAAACATTCTGGAGGCGACCTTTCTCGCCATGAACCGGGCGATCGAAAAGCTCGCTGTTCGTCCGGCGCTTGCGCTGATCGACGGCAATCGGGACAAGGGGATCACGGTTCCGGCCCGTTGCGTGATCGGCGGCGACGGCAAATGCGCCGATATTGCCGCGGCCAGCATCCTGGCCAAGGTCACGCGGGACCGGTACATGCTGCAGCTGGCCGGGCAGTACCCGCAGTACGGATTTGATAAACACAAGGGCTACGGCACGGCGGCGCATTATGCCGCGATCCGGGCGTATGGGCCTAGCCCGATCCACCGGATGAGCTTTTTGAGGAAGATGCACTGATGGGTACAAGAGAGCTGGGACGCTTCGGTGAGGAGGAAGCGGCGAAATATCTCCGCCGCCATGGCTACCGGATCGTTGAGACGAACTATTCCTGCCGCTTCGGGGAGATCGACCTGATCGCGCGCGGGGGTCGGTACCTCGTCTTTGCGGAGGTCAAGCTGCGCAAAAACGACGAATTTGCCCCGGCGCGCGAATTTGTCACCCGCGCCAAGCAGCAGCGGATCCTTGCGGCGGCGTCACTGTATCTGGCTCAGCATGAAACGGAGCTTCAGCCGCGTTTTGACGTGATCGAGATCTATGCCCCGCTGGGCGAGCGGGGAAAGCTCACCATCAACCATATCCAAGACGCGTTTGAGACATAAAAAACGGCTCACGGCAGCAATGCCGTGAGCCTTGCGAAAATCAGCAGCTTCCGCGGGGGCAGAAGGTGGAGCAATAGGTCTCACCCTTGGTTTCGGCCTTCTCGTTGCGGACGTGGATCGTATCGGCGCTGCAGCGGCAGTCGACGGTGTTGTATTTGCAGCCCGTCACATTGCAGCCCACGCCGGGAAGAATCTCATGCTTGTTTTCCGACATCTTTGCTTTCTCCTTTCCTTAAGCTGAAAGTAGTCTTTGAGGTTTGCCAAGTATTATACGAGGAAAGATTATGGCACTTTACGCAATAGGCGACACCCACCTTGCCATCGGCAAGGACAAGCCTATGGATATCTTCGGCCCGCTGTGGGACAACCACACCGAAAAGCTGCGTGCGGGCTTTGCAAAACTGAATGACGACGACGTGTGCGTGATCTGCGGCGATATCAGCTGGGGAATGGGACTGGAGGACACGCTGGAGGATTTCCTTTTTATCGACTCGCTCCCCGGACGGAAGATCATCCTGAAAGGCAACCACGACTACTGGTGGAGCACGGCCTCCAAAGCCAGAAAGTTCTTTGCCGCTCATGGGATCGGCTCGATCGAAATTCTCAACAACAACTGCTTTTTCTACGGAGAAACGGCGCTGTGCGGCACGCGCGGCTGGTTTTACGAAGAGGAGACAGGCGGCGAGCACGATAAAAAAATCATGCTGCGTGAAGTGGGGCGGCTGAAAACCTCGCTGGAGGCGGCAGGTGAGAAGGAAAAAATCGTCTTTCTGCACTACCCGCCGATCTATCAGCGCTATCGCTGTGAGGAGATCCTCTCGCTGCTGCGGGAACACCGGGTACGGCTGTGCTGTTACGGTCATATCCATGGCAGGGGCTGCCGCCTGAGTCTGAACGGCCTGTCCGGCGAATGTGAGTATCGGCTGGTGTCGGCAGATTATGTAAACTTTGAGCCGATCCTGCTTCTGCCCTGAAGGAAAATGCGCAAAAGCGTGCGGCAATTCATCAATTTGTCATTGATTTTACTGGAATTATCTGATATGATAACCAAGTCTGCATAGATAATATAGGAGGGCAACCAACCATGATCGTTAAGAACATCGAAAAAAAAGAGAACAATACTGTTTCCTTTCAGGTAAGCTGCGATGCGGCCGAATTTGAAAAGGCCATCAACAGCGCCTATCTGAAGGCAAAGAAGAATATATACATCCCCGGCTTCCGCAAGGGCAAAGCTCCCCGTGCCATTATCGAGGGCATGTACGGCGCCGAGGTTTTCTATCAGGATGCGATGGATGAGCTGGCTCCCGAGGCCTTTGACCTGGGCGTCAAGGAAGGCGAGCTGAAGGTCGTCGGCGCCCCGGCGATCTCCGACGTGAAGGTCACCGACGACAAGGGCGTCGACTACACCTTCTCCGCCGAGATCTACCCCACTGTCACCCTGGGCCAGTACAAGGGCCTGGAGGCCGAGCGTCCCGTGCGCGAGATCACCGAGCAGGACATCACCGACGAGCTGGAGAGCGCCCGCAAGCGCAATGCACGCAAGGTCAGCGCCGATGACCGCGAGGCCAAGCTCGGAGACATTGCCAACATCGACTTTGACGGTTATCTGAACGGTGAGCGCTTCGACGGCGGCAAGAGCGAGGGCTATGACCTCGAACTTGGCTCCAACTCCTTTGTTCCCGGCTTCGAGGATCAGATCGTCGGCATGAAGGTCGGCGAGGAGAAGGATATCAACATCACCTTCCCCCAGGAGTACACCCCTGAGCTGGCCGGCAAGGACGTTGTCTTCAAGGTCAAGCTCAACAGCATCAGCTACAACGAGCTGCCCGAGCTGGACGATGAGTTTGCCGGCGACAACGGCTTTGACACGCTTGACGAGTACAAGGCCGACATCCGCGCCAATATCGAAAAGCGCT
>CAMHER010000145.1 GCA_946184215.1 uncultured Clostridia bacterium
GTCCTTTTCGATGTGCTTGCGGTATTCGGCAAAGGTCGTCGCGCCGATGACCTGGATCTCGCCGCGGCTGAGAGCAGGCTTCAAAATGTTGGCGGCGTTCATGCTGCCCTCGGCATCGCCCGCGCCGACAATGTTATGCACCTCGTCGATGACGAGGATGATGTTGCCGTGGCGGCGGATCTCTTCGATCAGGCCCTTCATGCGGCTTTCAAACTGGCCGCGGAACTGCGTCCCGGCCACGAGCGCCGTCAGGTCAAGCAGAAATACCTGCTTTCCCTTCAGCTTATCCGGCACTTCTCCGTCCGCGATTCGCTGGGCCAGGCCCTCGGCGATGGCCGTTTTGCCGACGCCCGGCTCGCCGATCAGGCAGGGATTGTTTTTCTGACGGCGGTTGAGGATCTGGATCACACGCTCCAGTTCCTCGGCCCGGCCGACCATGGTGTCCAGCTTGCCCTCGGCGGCGCGTGCCGTCAGGTCAATACAGTAGTTATCCAGAAACTTATGCTTGCCGCGCGGGGCGTCTTTCCCCTCGCTCTTCGGCGCACTGGACGCGCCGCCGTCCTTGCCGTCCTGCTTGGGGCCGCCGAAAAGGCGGTTGAGGAACGGGAAGGTCGCGGTCTTGCCGTCATCGTCCTCGCTGCCGTCGTCGTCGGTGGGAAGAAGCTCCTCCGCCCCGGAGAGGGCGTTCATCATATCTCCGGAGAGGCTGTCAAGGTCCTCGTCGGAGATCCCCATCTTTTCGATAACATCGTCCACGGGCTTGATATGCAGCTCCCGGGCGCATTTGAGGCACAGCCCCTCGTTTTTTGTCTGTCCGTTTTCGATTTTGGTGATGAAAACCACCGCGACGTTTTTGCCGCAGCGGGAGCACATCGTAGGTTGCATAGATTCCCTCCTTGGGATAAAGCTGAGATTACATCAAACCGTTGGTAATAAATTTAAAGGTCAGGAAAAAGCGGGCCAGTGTCGTGCCGTCAAGGGTTTTTTTGCCGATGACCAGTCCGAAGAAGCTGAGCAGCCAGCAGAGAAGCACGCAGTAGATGATTCCCTTGGCAAAGCCCAGCACCGCGCCGCCGATCTCGTCAAGATTGACCATGTTCGGGATCCGGAAGGAGAGGTTGAACAGGTTCCCGACCGCCGTGATAAAAATGAGGATGATCAGGAACGCGAGCACCAGTCCGCCTTCATAGGTCACCACGTCGCACAGAACGTCCACAGCCGCGTCGGTCATGTTCTCGTCCTTGCTCTCCGCCAACGCGACCGCGCGGGAGGCCATCTCGTCGGCCCGATCGGCATAGAGGCCGACTTCGCTCATGCACTCATAGGCGTAGTCATAACGCAGCGAGGGGTCCTCGGCGAGAATATCGTCCAGCGACTTGTCGCTCTCGCCGTAGCCCATACGGTCGAGTACGCGCTCGCGCGTCTCCGTTGCGCTCAAATACCCGTCGGCAAACGGGCGCAGCGCGGGGATGACCTCGCCGGAGTAGGCGGCAGAGAGCATCTTCGCGCAGAAGAGCGAAAGCACGATGACCAGCAGCGCGGCAATGCTGCCGATCAGGCCTTTCTTATAACCGCCCCAGGTACACAGGGCGATGATCGTGATGAGGACAATGTCAATGATTAGCTTCATATGTAGTCCGTCCTTTGCATGATAAGGCGATTATATCATATAATTATGAACAAATATATGAAATAATCTTTAGATTTTCCTGCTCCCCGTCTCCGCTCTCAGTCCGCCATCATGTCCCCCACCGGGCCCTCGTACCAGATGCGGTTGAGATACAGGCCCTGGGGCGGCATCGTCGGGCCGGTAAGCCTTCGGTCGCCTTTTTCCAGCAGCAGGGGGATATCCTCCGGCTCCAGCTTTCCGTAGGAGGCGTAGACCATCGTTCCGACCATGGCGCGCGCCATGTTGTAGAGAAAACCATCTGCGCAGACGCGGACCGTGATCAGATCGCCCTCCCGCTCGGCTCCGCACCACCAGACTGTCCGGACGGTCGTCTTCGTCTCGGTCCCCACGCTGCGCACGGCGGCAAAATCGTGCGTGCCCTCAAAGGCATGCGCCGCAGCGTTCATTTTTTCCACATCAAGGCGCTGGGGATAGAAGCAGGCGCGCTTTTCCAGGAAGGGATCGCGCAAGTTGCTGTTGTGTATTTTGTAGATATATTCTTTTTTTATACAGGAGCCGATCGCGTTAAAATTCTCCTCCGCCTCGCAGGCCGCGCGAACGGCAATATCGGCGGGCAGGTAGCTGTTGATCGCCAGCGGCAGCTTGTCCAGGGGGATCCGGCATTCGCTTTTGAAATTGGCGCAGTAGCGAAGCGCGTGTACGCCCGCGTCCGTCCGGCCGCAGCCCGTGACGTGCACCTTTCCCAGCCCTGCTTTTTCGATCGCCTGCTCCAGCGTCTGCTGGACGGTGATCTCCTTTTTCTGTGTCTGCCAGCCGTGATAACGGCTGCCGTCATACATCAGGCGCAGTGCGATATTTTTCATATGCCGTACCGTTTCATCACAAACATCCCCGCCAGGAAAAGCGCGCCAAGGATCAGCGCGATCCAATCGTGCGCGGCAAAACGCAGGGTCTTCATGCGGGTACGTCCCTCGCCGCCGTGGTAGCAGCGGCTTTCCATTGCGACGGCCAGCTCGTCCGCCCGGCGGAAGGCCGAGACGAACAGCGGCACCAGGATCGGCAGCAGCGCCTTGGCCCGGTCCATGAGCTTTCCGGTTTCAAAATCCGCGCCGCGCGCCTTCTGGGCCGACATGATCTTGTCGGTCTCCTCAATCAGTGTCGGGATAAAGCGCAGCGCCATGGACATCATCAGCGTCATCTCATGGACGGGAACCTTGATTTTCTTCAGCGGGCCCAGCAGCATCTCCAGCCCGTCGGTGAGCGCGATGGGGCTGGTGGTATAGGTCAGCAGGAAGGTGCCGGTGATCAGCAGCACGATGCGCAAAATCATCTGAACCGAGCGCTCCAGGCCCTCCCAGGTCATGTGCCAGCCGGGGATGATCTCGCGGCCCTCGGTGTAGAAAAGGTTCAGCAGCGCCGTCAGTGCAATGATAAAGAGCATGGGCTTGAGACCCTTGAAGATGTTTTTCGGCCTGATGTGGGACAGGATCATGCACAATACCGTGGCAAGCGTTACCGCGCCGTAGGAAATCCAGCCCTTTGCCTGGAACAGGGCGATGATATACACGACCACCAGAATCAGCTTTGTGCGCGGATCAAGGCGGTGGACGATGGTGTTGCCGGGGAAGAACTGGCCCAGTGTGATATCCTTCAGCATACCCTCGCCTCCTTTGCCCGGAGTACGGCGTTGAGAAGCTGGCCATGGGTGTAGATCGAGCCCTCCAGCTCAATGCCGGCTTTTTTCAGCGCCATGGCGAGCGAGGTGGCTCTCGGTACGTCAAGGCCCATGGCGATCAGCTTCTCCGGTTCGGAGAACACCTGCTCGGGCGTGCCGTCCATGGCAACGCGGCCATGGTCAAAGGCGATGATGCGCTCGGCAATGCGGGCGGTGTCGTCCATGTTGTGGCTGACGATGATGACCGTCGAGCCGCTCTCGCGGTGATAGGAGCAGATATTGTCCAGGATCTGGCGGCAGCCCGCCGGGTCCAGCCCCGCGGTCGGCTCGTCGAGGATCAGCACGCCGGGGCGCAGCGCGATCACGCCCGCGATGGCGATGCGGCGCTTCTGCCCGCCGGAGAGCTCCAGCGGGGAGCGCTCAAAGAGTTCCTCGTCCACCTGGGCAAACTTGGCTGCCTCGCGCACACGCTGGTCGATCTCCTCGTCGGAGAGCTTCATGTTTCGCGGACCAAAGGCGATATCCCGGTAGACCGTCTCCTCAAAGAGCTGATACTCCGGATACTGAAAGACCAGCCCGACCTGCCATTTGACGTCGCGCCTGGTGTATTTGCTTGCATTGATGTCCTGCCCGCCGACAAAGACTTTCCCCTCCGTCGGCTGGAGCAGGGCGTTGAGGTGCTGGATAAAGGTCGACTTGCCCGAGCCGGTATGGCCGATCACGCCCACAAGCTGTCCCTGCGGGATCGTGAGGCTGACGTCCTCGATCGCAACTTTTTCAAAAGGAGTTCCCGCGCTGTAAACGTGGCGCAGCCCCTCCACTTTTATCTCTGCCATAAAAACGCTCTCCGCTTATTTTTTTTGGGCCGCGGCAATTGCGGCCGCGCAGGCCTCTTCCTCCAGCTCGCCCAGGGGCAGGTCATAGCCGAAGCTTGCCAACTCATACAAAAGCTTGGTAGTCTCCGGTACCGCCAGGCCCTCCCGCGCCATCATCTCCACATCGGAGAAGATCTCGCCGGGCGTGCCGGCGGCGCGGATATAGCCGTTGGACATGATCACGAGCTTGTCGGCGCCGATGCACTCGTCCATATGGTGGGTGATGAGCACCACCGTCATGCCGCCCTCGCGGCAGAGGCGCGTGACCGTGGAGATGACCTCATGCCGCCCCCGGGGGTCAAGCATGGCCGTTGGCTCGTCAAGGACAATGATCCTGGGGCGCATGGCAATGACGCCGGCAATGGCGACGCGCTGCTTCTGCCCGCCGGAGAGCAGGTGCGGGGCATGGCTGCGGTATTCATACATGCCGACCTGCTTTAGGGCCTCATCCACGCGCTGGCGGATCTCAGCGGAAGGCACACCCAGATTTTCCGGGGCAAAGGCCACGTCGTCCTCGACCACGTTGGCCACAAGCTGGTTGTCCGGGTTCTGAAATACCATGCCCACGCGGCGGCGGATCTCAAAAGTCTTGTCCTCGTCGCGGCTGTCGATGCCGTCTACGATGACGCTGCCGGAATCCGGCACCAGGATCGCGTTCATATGCTTGGCCAGCGTGGATTTACCGCTGCCGTTATGGCCGAGGACGGCCACGAAGCTGCCCTCCTCGATCTCCAGATCCACCCCGCAGAGGCTTTCCAGCTCGTCTCCGGGATAGGTGTAATGCACTTGTTTGAAGCTGATGATGCTCATATCGTTTTGTCCCGTCTTATCATTCTTGCGGGAGGGGCAAACCCCTCACCTGCTCGGGTAACAGTTTCTGCGGCGCAAAGCCGCGTTTACCGCCTTGCCGCACTTGCCGTTTGCCTGCCTCGGCATAAAGCCTCGGCCCGCAAAGCGGCGCGGCTGCGGAGATCGCGTCTTTGCTTACTCCGCCACCGGCGGCGCAAAGCCGCGTTTACCGCCTTGCCGCACTTGCCGTTTGCCTGCCTCGGC
>CAMHER010000146.1 GCA_946184215.1 uncultured Clostridia bacterium
GCCTGGATGTCCACGGGGATGCCGCGGCCGTTGTCGGTGACGGTGATCGTCCCGTCGGCGTTGATCGCCACGTAGATATGCGTGCAGAAGCCGGCCAGCGCCTCGTCGATGGCGTTGTCCACGATCTCATAGACCAGGTGGTGCAGACCCGAGGCCGAGGTCGAGCCGATGTACATGCCCGGGCGCTTTCTGACGGCCTCAAGTCCCTCCAGGACCTGGATCTGCGAGGCGTCATAGCCCTGTTCGAATTTTTCTTCTTTTTCCGTATTTTCTGCCATATTTTCCTCCGTCGGAGTAACTAATTTCAGGGTTTTTTTTTTCGTTCCCGGTTTTTTTAATCAGAAACTAAAAACCGGAATCCAGGCGTTCCGCAGAACGCTTTAAGAGCGTCGCGCAGGACAGCTGACTTAAATACACGGTGTGTCTGCCACTCTCACAGCAGACAAGAAAGCTCTTGGGAATATCCTCCGCGGCGTTTATCACCTCTCCCGCCTTCTCCGCGGCGGCAAGAAAGCGGCGCGTCAGATGGGACTGGGAGGTGATATCCAGATCAAAAATGCCGACGATCGTTTTCTCATTTACGACCGTCCCCTTGCCCAGATGCAGATACATCTATCGGATCCTTCCCTTCTCGACAAAGAGCACCTTTCCGCCCGTGCGGGAAGAGATGTTCTCGTCCTCACAGCAGGTGATCAGCGTCTGCCCCCCTCCGATGCGGTTGAGGACAAAGGACTGTCTGGCGTCGTCGAGCTCCGAGAGCACGTCGTCCAGCAGCAGGATGGGGTATTCGCCGGTCTCGGCAAGGAAAATCTCCCGCTCGGCCAGCTTGACGGACAGCGCGGCCGTCCGGGTCTGTCCCTGGGAGGCAAAGCTGCGGGCGCTGCGGCCGTTGATAATGATCTCCAGGTCGTCCTTGTGCGCGCCGGTAAGGCACTGCTGACTGTCGATCTCCGCCTGACGGTGGCGCTCCTGGTGGTCACAGATCTGATAATAGATGTCCCGGGCCGGGGCGAAGGGATCTGTCACCGTGCTGACGGTGGCGTAGCGGAGGCTCAGCTCCTCGCCATCGCCGGAAAATTCCTTATGGATCGGGGCAGCGGCCTCGTCCAGACGGGCCGTGAAGGCTGCGCGGTAGCGGATCAGCTGGGCCGAGACACGGCACAGCGCGTCGGAAAACTCGTCCAGCGTGTCCAGCAGCGAGGGCTTTTCCCGCCAGTCCTTCAAAATGCGTGTCTTGTGCTCGTACAGTCTGTTGAACTCACCCAGCAGCTCGGCGTATTTGGGGCGGATCTGGCTGATGGCGTTGTCCAGCAGCCGCCGTCTCACCGCCGCGCCCTCCTTGATCAGGTTCAGGTCGTCCGGGCAGAAGAGAACCGTGTTGACCGTGCCGGCCAGCTCCCCCGCCGTTTTGCGCACGCCGTTGACCAGAATTTTTTTTGCCTGGCCGGGGCGGATCGTGATCTGGATCGTCTGGGTCCTGTCATGGGCATAGACGTCCGCGATCAGCTCGGCCGAGGAGAAGTCAAAACCCACGATTTCCCGGTCAAAGCGGGTGCGGAAGCTCCTGCCTGTGGAGAGCATATAGATGGCCTCCAGCAGATTTGTCTTTCCCTGGGCATTGGGGCCTGTGATGACATTGGTGTCGCCGGAAAACGTCACGCTCTCCCAAGCGTAGTTGCGCCAGCCGTTCAAGGCGATCCTGTCAACTCTCATCCGCGGTGATCACAAGACCCTTGCCGTTAAAGACGACGCTGTCGCCGACCCGCAGCTTTTTGCCGCGCATCGTGCATACCTCGCCGTTGACGAAAACAAGTCCCGAGGCAACAGCCTCCTTGGCCTCGCCGCCGGAAGCGACCAGCGCGGCAAACTTCAACAGCGCGTCCAGCTTGATATATTCGGTTTTGATCGCAATCTGTTCCATCATCTTTTCATCAGTCGCCGGCGCGCAGACGCACGGGCAGGATCATATAGGTAAACTTATCGCTGCCGTCGGCGGCGCGGACGATGCAGGGCGACGAGGCGGAATTGAGACACAGCGTCAGCCTGTCCGCCCCCGCGGCCTTGAGCGCGTCCATCAGATAGCGGTCGTTGAAGCCGATCTCCAGCCCGTCGCCGCTGCCCTCGCAGGAGCAGACGTCCTCCGCCTTTCCCAGCGGCGTCATGCACAGACAGTCGATGCCGTTTTCGCTAAAGGTGAGACGCACGGGGCTGGAATTTTTCTCGCTGATGATCAGCGCCACGCGGTCGATGGCGCTCATAAACTCGGCCTTTTCCACCTCCACGGTGAAGCGGAAGGCATCCGGGATCGATTTTCTGTAATTTAAAAATTCTCCCTCCAGTCGTCTTGAAACGACGACGGTGTCCCCGATCGTAAAGAGGATGTGCTTGGTGCCGACGGCGATGGAGACCTCTCCCTCCTCGTCGGAGCAGATGCGCTCGATATCGCCCAGCGCGCTGCCGGGCACGACGAAGCTGCAGTCCTCCATATGACCCTTTTCGATCTTCTCGCTGCGCTTGGCCAGGCGATAGCCGTCCACAGATACCAGCGTCAGCACATCCTCGCGGATCTCAAAGAGCGTGCCGGTGTAGATGGGCCGTGCGTCGGAGGTGGCCACGGCAAAAATGGTCTGGTTGATCATGCTGCGCAGGATATTCTGGGGAACGGTAATGTTGTTCACGCCGTCCACCGCGGGCATCTCCGGAAAATCCGCCGGAGAGATGCCGATGAAGTTGAATTCGCTGCGGCCGCACTTGACCGTGACGTTCAGATTTTCGTCTGCGGAAATGCTGACGATACCGTCCGGCAGACGGCGCAGCATTTCGCCCAGGAAGCGGGCGCCCACCACGATCGAGCCCTTTTCGGCCACGTCGGCCTCAATGCGGGTGTAGATGCCCTTGCGCAGGTCATAGCCCGACACGGTCAGAGCCGTGTCCGCCTCCAGCAGAAGACCCTCCAGCGCGGGGATCGTACTCTTGGACGCCGTGGCGCGTGAGGCGACGGCGCAGGCCGCCTGGATCAGATATTTTTCACAGGTAAATTTCATTTGTTTTTCCTCCGTCCGCTTTTCTTAAAGAGAGAATGAAAAATTTTTTAGTAACCGAATTAGTAGAGCAGAAAGTTGTGGAAAAGGGTGCAGGACCCTTGAAGCAGCAGAAAAACAGGTGTTGAAAAAAATGTGGAGAGAATTGGGCCTTATCAACAGGCAACGCGGGCAAACGCGTATCCACATTTTCTTTTCCGCTTTTCCACACAAAAATGTGGAGAAACCATCACTTGGAATTGATATTGGAGGTGATATCCCGGATCGTGGCTGCCATACCCGGGTCGGATTTGATCATATCCTCGATCTTGCGGATGGAGGAGAGAACAGTCGAATGGTTGCGGTCTTCAAATTCGGCGCCGATGTCGTTCAGCGGCAGATTCGTCAACGTCCGCATGAGGTACATTGCGATCTGACGGGCGAGGGCGACGTTCTTCGAGCGGTTCTGTCCGCGCAGATCCTCCGGCTTTAATCCGAAATAGCGGGCCGTTTCTTTTATGATCCTGTCAGGCTGGGGAATGTAATCCCCCGTCCTGGTCACGTCGGAAATGGCGCGCTTGACGGCGTCGATATCGATGACGCTGTTGAGGATTTCCTTATAGGCGGTCAGGCGCTTGATGACGCCTTCCAGCTGGCGGATGTTCGTCGTGATTTTCTCGGCAATATAATCCACCGCCTCGTCCGACAGCACGAGCCCCAGCTGCGTGGCCTTGTTGCGGATGATGGCCATGCGGGTCTCGATGTCGGGCGGCTGGATGTCGGCCATCAGCCCGCCCTCAAAGCGGGTGCGCAGCCGGTCGTCGAGCAGAGCCATCTCCATCGGCGGGCGGTCGGAGGTGATGACGATCTGGTGTCCGGCCTCGTAAATGTTATTGAAAGTATGGAAAAATTCGTTCTGCGTGGCCGTTTTGCCGGCGATGAACTGGATATCGTCGACGAGGAAGAGATCCACATTGCGGTATTTCTTGCGGAATTCCTCGGCCGTGCCCTCCTTAAGGGACTTGACCATCTGGTTGGTAAAGTCGTCGCCCTTGATGTATTCGATCTTTTTCTCCGGGCTGTGCTCGTGGATATACTGGCCGATGGAGAGCAGCAGATGCGTCTTGCCCAGGCCGGAGTTGCCGTAGATGAAAAGGGGATTGTAGGTCTCGCCCGGCTTTTCCGCCACGGCAATGGCCGCGGCATGGGCAAATTTATTGGAGTTGCCCACGATAAACCGGTCAAAGGTATAGCCGGCCATCTCCGGCAGATCGTTTTTTTCTCCCTTCTCGCCGATATATTTGTCCATCTCGTCGGGGAGAAGGAGCAAATAGTCAAACTCGCCGGAGAAAATATCCGACAGCACGCCGCGGATTGTATCGCCGAAGCGGGAGTTGATGATATTGCGCTTAAAGTCCGACGAGATCTGCAGGACAAGACAGCTGTTGTCGATCTCGACAGGGACGCAGTCGGAAAACCAGGTGGTGATGGCCGTGGGCGTCAGCTGGCGGGACAGGACCTTCAGCACCTCGTTCCAGATATCGTTCAGGGAATTCATTTCCAACACCTCTTGTGGAAAAATAGACAGAATCTAACCACATTATTATAGCAGATTTTTGCCCGTTTTGCAAGGAGAACCAATAATATAATAAAGAAGAAAATCTTGTGGTTTTCCACAAAAAAACGGAAGAGAAGCACGGCTTCTCTTCCGTTTGGCGTATATTGTCCGCTTTTTTACTTCTTTGCCTTGATCTCTTCCAGGATCGCGCCGAGCAGCTCTTCCGTCGTGGGCTTCTTCTCCTCCTCGGCGGCGGCTTCCTCTTCTTCTTTCTTTTTGGCCTTCTCGGCAAGCTCGCGGGCCTTGTTCATGGCCTTGATCACGCTGAAAAGCACCAGCGCGATGACCAGGAAGTTGAGGATCGCGCCGACAAAGGTGCCCAGACCCAGGACCAGCGCTTCCTTGACGACCTCGCCGGCGGCGTCGGTCTCCGCCGCGCGCAGCGTGATGTTCAGCGCGTCGGTGTTCGGTGAGCCGAAGAGAAAGGCCAGCAGAGGGGTGATGACGTTGTCCACGAGAGATTTCGTGATCGTACCGAACGCGCCGCCGATGATGACGCCGATGGCCATGTCCATGACGTTGCCGCGGGAGATGAAGGCTTTGAATTCTT
>CAMHER010000147.1 GCA_946184215.1 uncultured Clostridia bacterium
CATGGATCTTGTACTCAAAGCGGGACTTGCCCGAGTCATCCGGCACGCTTGTGGGATATTTTCCGTCAAAGCACGAGGTGCACAGTCCATCTTTTTTGCCCGGAAGCCGCCGCACCCCCTCTATACTCAGATAGCCAAGCGAGTCCGCTCCGATTTGAGCCGCGATTTCCTCTACCGTGTGGTGGTTGGCAATCAGCTTTTCCGGATCGTCGATATCTGTACCGTAGTAGCAGGCGGCAAGAAACGGCGGGGCGGAGATGCGCATATGGATCTCTTTGGCTCCTGCATTGCGAAGCAGACTCACGATCCGGCGACTGGTTGTGCCGCGGACAATGGAGTCATCAATGAGCACAACGCGTTTTCCTTCCACCGTGGAGCGCAGAGGGTTCAGCTTGATGCTCACATCACGCTCCCGCATTTTCGGATCGGGAGCAATGAAGGTTCGGCCAATATATTTGTTCTTGATAAAACCGATCCCGTAAGGAATACCGCTCTCCTGCGCATAGCCCAGCGCGGCGTCAAGGCCGGAATCCGGAACGCCGATCACCACGTCGGCCTCCACCGGATGTTCTTGCGCCAGAATACGTCCGGCTCTTTGCCTGGCCAGATGAACGCTGGCGCCGTCGATGACCGAATCGGGTCGGGCAAAATAGATGTATTCAAAGACACACAGCTTTTTCTCTGTTTTTCCGCAATGCGAGCGATCAGAGCCTATGCCGTCCGCGCTGACCGTGACGATCTCACCGGGCAGAACATCCCGCACAAAGGCAGCGCCGATCGCATCCAGCGCACAGGTTTCCGAGGCAAAAACGACAGCGCCGTCGGGTAGCTTTCCCATACACAGCGGGCGAAAGCCGTGGGGGTCCCGCGCGGCTATCAGCTTGGAGGGAGAGGAAATGACCAGCGAATAGGCTCCCTCCAGGCGATCCATCGCTGCGGAAATCGCCGCTTCAATGGAGGGTGAGGACAGACGTTCCTGGACGATCGTATAGGCAATAACCTCGGTGTCTGACGTGGAGTGAAAAATGGAGCCTCGGCTTTCGAGCTCACGGCGCAGAGGAAACGCGTTCGTCAGATTGCCATTGTGGGCCAGGGCCATCTGCCCCTTATAGTGATTGACAAGCAGCGGCTGAATGTTTCGCTTGCTGTCGGAGCCGGTGGTACTGTAGCGGACGTGGCCGACAGCAATATTTCCTTCGCCCAGTATCCTGAGCTTTTCCGGCGAGAACACCTCGGCCACCAGGCCTGTATCCCGGCAGGAGGAAAAGACACCGTCATCGTTGATCGCGATCCCCGCGCTCTCCTGACCTCTGTGCTGCAGGGCATAGAGAGCATAATAGGTAAGGGTAGCCAAATCCGTGCGTTGCGGGGAGAAAATCCCGAACACACCGCATTCTTCATGAATCCCGGCCATCTTAGCTTTCCAGGATGCGGCGCTGCATTTCCAGATACGCATCCTCTACGCCGCCGAGATCCCGGCGAAAACGGTCCTTGTCCAGCTTCTCACCGGTCTTGCTGTCCCAAAATCGGCAGGTATCCGGGCTGATCTCGTCGGCCAGAACCAAAGTCCCATCCACTGTTTTCCCAAACTCCAGCTTGAAATCGACCAGAGTCACGCCGGCATCCGACAAAAGGGCCTTCAGCACCTCGTTCACGTGGAGGGCATACGTTCTGATCTGCGCGATTTCTTCCCGCGTGGCCAGCTTCAGCGCAACCGCATGGTCGTCGTTCAGCAGAGGGTCGTGCAGGTCGTCGTTTTTATAGGAGAACTCCACGATCGGCTCGTCAAAAACCAGACCTTCCTCAACACCGTAGCGACTGGCAAAATGGCCGGCGGAGAGGTTGCGGACAATGACCTCCAGCGGGACGATCCGCACTTTTTTCACGGCGGTTTCCCGGTCGTTGAGCTCCTGAACATAGTGTGTGGGGATCCCACGCTCCGCCAGTTTTTTCATAAAATAATTGGTCATTCGATTGTTGACAGCACCTTTGCCCTCGATGATCCCTTTCTTCAGACCGTCGAAGGCGGTTGCGTCGTCTTTGTAGGAAACGATCACAACATTCGGGTCATCCGTTGCATAGACCCGTTTGGCTTTCCCCTCGTAGAGCTGTTCGCGCTTTTGCATGATGGATACCCCCTGAAATAGAAAAAATGTTTTCCGATGCCTTAAAGGGGCACGAGGCCCCTGGCACCGAAAAACATTTTTCGCGAGTTGTTATTCAAGACGCTTGAAACTATAGCATATGCTGAATGGCACTGTCAAGAGAGCAAAAAGCAAGCAATACGAATTGCATATATCGAAATATACGAAAAGGATATCATGGCGATCGGTCGGCTGAAAAACCGATCCGCCAGTTATCGCACTGCTGAACTCGACCGGGCGGCCTCGCTCACCGCGGCAGCCACCGCGTCTCGTACGCGCGGATCGAAAGCGGCGGGGAGAATATGATCGCATCGCAGCTCTTCCTCATCCACCAGCGCGGCCAGAGCACGGGCAGCGGCGATCTTCATTGCGTCGGTGATCTCTCGGGCACGCACATCCAGCGCACCGCGGAATATTCCGGGGAAGCACAGCACGTTGTTTACCTGATTCGGAAAATCAGAACGCCCTGTGGACACCACCGCTGCGCCGGCTGCGATTGCCTCATCGGGAAAGATCTCCGGGGTCGGATTGGCACAGGCGAAAACGATCGCCTGATCCGACATACTCCGGATCATCTCCTGCGTAAGTTGACCGGGTGCAGAAACCCCGATGAACACATCCGCGCCGCGAATGACATCCCGCAGTGTTCCCCGTTCATGCATGGGATTTGTCAGCCGGGCCATCTCTTCCTTGATCGGATTGAGATGCTCCCGGCCTTCCCGGATGGCCCCATGCCGGTCGGTCAGGATCACATTTTTAAGCCCTACCGCCATCAGCAGGCGCACGATGGCGATGCCCGCCGCGCCGGCGCCGCTGGTGACGACTTTCACATCTTCCAAACGCTTTCCAACCAGCTTGAGCGCATTCATGAGTCCCGCCAACACGATTACTGCCGTTCCATGCTGATCGTCGTGAAAGACGGGGATGTCCAGGCTGGCTTTCAGGCGCTCTTCGATCTCAAAGCAGCGAGGAGCTGAGATGTCCTCCAGATTGATTCCTCCAAAGGATTTCGCTATGAGCCGTACCGTGGAGACGATCTCATCCACATCCCGGCTGTCGATGCAGATGGGGACGGCATCCACGCCTCCGAAAGCTTTGAACAGCGCACACTTTCCCTCCATCACCGGCATGGAGGCTTCTGGCCCGATATCTCCCAAGCCCAGCACGGCTGATCCGTCCGTTACCACCGCAACGGTATTCCAGCGACGAGTCAGCTCATAACTCTTTTCCGGGTTATCACGGATCGCAAGGCAGGGAGCTGCTACTCCCGGAGTATAGGCAAGACTCAGTGCTTCGGAAGAATCCACCGCTGCGCGGACCTTTGTTTCGATCTTTCCTCTCCATTCCAAGTGCTTTTTAAGCGACTCTTTTGCGTAATCCATTACTCTTCCTCTTTATACCATGTTCTCGGGCCGCACCAGGTCATCAAAGTGCTCGGCATCCAGAAAGCCAAGGCGCAGGCAGGCTTCCTTCAATGTGATATTGCTCTCATGTGCAAGCCTGGCAGCTCTTGCTGCGTTTTCGTAACCGATCACCGGATTCAGGGCCGTCGCCGTCATCAGAGTCCGTTCCAGATAGCCCCGCATAACCTCAGTATCCGGTTCGAGCCCGGCAAAGCAGAAGCGATTGAATGCGGAAATGGATTCCGTCAGCAGCCGCGCCGACTGCAGGAAATTATAGGCCACAACCGGCTGAAACACGTTCAGCTCGAAATTGCCCTGGGACGCGGCAAAGCCGATGGCGGCGTCATTCCCCATAACCTGAACCGCCACCATTGTGACCTGTTCGCATTGGGTGGGGTTGACCTTGCCCGGCATGATGGAGCTTCCCGGCTCATTGGCCGGGATGCGCAGTTCCCCGTAGCCGCAGCGCGGGCCGCTGGCAAGAAAGCGAATGTCATTGGCGATCTTCATCATATCCGAGGCCAGCGCTTTCATAGCCCCGTGGGCAAAGACCAGCTCATCCAGCGAGGTGAGGGCGTGAAATTTATTCGGTGCGGTCACAAATGCTGTGCCGGCAAGCTGTGCAATCTCTTCCGCCGCCTGTTCGGCAAAGCCCGCCGGGGCATTCAGACCCGTTCCGACCGCCGTACCGCCCAAAGCGAGCTCCCGCAGCGGCGGCAGGGCAAGCCGAAGCAGTTCAGCATCACGCTCCAGTGAGCTGCGCCATCCGCTGATCTCCTGAGAAAAGCGGATCGGCACCGCATCCTGCAGATGGGTACGGCCGCATTTTAAGACCTCACGGGATTCCTCTTCCTTTTTCAGCATGACGTCGATCAGCTTTTCGACTGCCGGAAGAAGATTTCGTTCGAGGGAAAGAACAGAAGCAATACGCATGGCGGTCGGAAAACAGTCGTTGGAAGACTGGCTCATGTTGATATCGTCATTGGGATGGCACAGTTTGCTCCCTGCCAATTCGTTTGCCCGGTTGGCGATGACCTCATTGGCGTTCATATTGCTGTGCGTCCCGGAGCCTGTCTGCCAGACGACCAGCGGGAAATGGTCGTCCAACTGTCCCAGAGCCACTTCCTCTGCCGCCTGCTCGATCACGGGAAGCTTTTCCGCCGTCATTCGATCTGCACATAACTTGCGGTTCACACGCGCTGCCGCGTGTTTGACCAGGCCAAACGCATGGACGATCTCCAGAGGCATGGTCTCCTTCCCGACGCCTATCGGAAAATGCTCCAGGCTACGCTGTGTCTGTGCACCCCAGTAGCGATTCGCGGGAACGGCAACATCTCCCATGGAGTCATGCTCAAGGCGTGTCTTACTCGCTTCCTTCATGATAGAACCTCTTCTCTGACCTTGGATCACAGGTACTTGGTATCCTCCGGCGGGAAATACTCCCGCTCCGGCATGATATAGGGCTGGGTGCCGCGGCGCTCCTCCTCCATGCAGTCCTGCACATAATTGATGAATTCCTGCTGGAGTTCGGTTTGGCGGTCGTTGCGCTTCCAGACCAGGGCGTATTCCACCTGACGGGCGCTTTCCGTGATGATCTTCGTCACGATCAGATCGCTGACGTTATAGGTGG
>CAMHER010000148.1 GCA_946184215.1 uncultured Clostridia bacterium
AGATCTTGGTGTTGTAGATCGGGGTGAACACAGCGGACTCGAAGGGCAGGAAGCAAATCTTGCCGTCCACGCTCCAGGCGTCAAAGGTGCCTTCCGCGAAATCGTTGCCCCAGCCCTCGTTGAGGTAGGGAGCCAGATCCATGAACTTGCCGGACTCGGTGTAGGCCTTGATATCGTAAGTGGTGTCAAGGATGCAGATGTCGGGCGTGTCGCCAGTGGTGATGGTGGTGCGCAGCTTGTCGCGGGCCGCCTGATAGTCGGTCTGCTCTTCGACGACGACCTTGATCTTGCCGGCGTTCTCTTCGTTGAACTGCGCGATCAGCTTCTCCATATAGGGAGCCTTGGAGTCCGTTCCGACCCAAACGCTGGGGAAGTTGATGGTGATCTCCCCACTGGATGCGGGCTTGGACTGTCCGCAGGCGCACAGCGCAAAGACCATGCACAGTGCGAGAAGCAATGCAAGAGCTTTTTTCATTTTTGTTCCTCCTAATTTTTTATTCGCAGACGCTTTGGCGTCAGTGAATCCGGATGGCTGGCGGCCGGTCCCTTTTCCCGGATGGTCAGAACATTTTAATTAACAGCGTTAAATATTCTGTTCCAGAAAAAAGACCTTGCGGCCCATACGTAGATTATAAAGGCGGCCGGGTGGTTTGTAAAGCCCCGCTGCGCTGACGCAGATGTAGATTTTCGTCTGCGCTTTTTGTGCATTTCCCCCAAAATATGGTGAGAGAGGGGCCGTCTCCCGGCCCCTCTCCCGTCATTTTTCTGATCTGGCATATTCCTCGCCGATGCGGCGGAACAGTCCCTCGTGCGCACAGCCGCTCCGGTAAAACACCGGCGGAAAGCCCATCGGCGCGCTCACCGTCGTCTCTCCCGCTCCGAAGCGCTCTGCGCTCCAGAGGTGGATCCACTCCCCTTTCGGGAGATACAGCGTTCTGTTCTCTTCTCCCGGCTTCACGACGGGGGCCACCAGCAGCTCGTCGCCGAGCAGATAGCTGAAGTTGTCCCGCTCGTACGCCCGCTCGTCGGCCGGGTCGTCAAAGAACAGCGGCCGCATGACCGGGATGCCCTTTGCGGCGTTCTGCGCCACGCACGCGCGCATATACGGCAGCAGCGCGCTGTGAAGCCGTGCGATCCTCGCCGCGCCGGCGATCACGGTTTCATCGGAATACAGCTGCACGTTGTCGTCCGGGCGGTTGCCCTCATGCGTGCGGATGACCGGGGTAAAGCAGGCGAATTCCAGCCAGCGCAGCAGAAGCTCACGGTCGCGCTTCATGCCGTAGAGCGTCGTATAGCCGCCCGCGTCGCTGCAGTGCAGCCCAAAGCCGCTCATGCCGGCGCTGACGGCCGCCGTCACAACGGAAGGCAGCCCGTCGTCCTCGCTCCAGTCCACGTTCTGGTCGCCGGCCCAGAGCAGCGTCGAATACCGCCCGCTCTCCGCCGCGCCGGAGCGCATGAAGAACACACACTCGCCCACAAGGCCGCATTCCTCCACCGCCTCGCGGTTGCACCTGGCCCACAGCATCGGCCAGGCGTTGTGCATTTCCATCCCGCTGCCGTCGAAGCAGACCGCGTCGGCGGGCAGATACTCGCCGAAGTCCGCCATCCAGCCGCGGAAGCCGAGACCGATCAGGTTCTCCTTGATGACATTTTTATACCATTCAAATGCCTCCGGCATCGTGAGGTCCACCACGCCGCAGTCATACTCGCCAAAGTCGAAGAGATAATCCTCCCCCGCGCGGTTTTTGACGAAATAGCCCTTTTCCTTTGCCTCCCGGAACAGCACGCCGCCCTCGACGAGATAGGGGTTGATATAGCCCATCCACTTGGTGTCCGGGTCGGAGGCGATCACCTCGTCCAGTCCGGGGTACATCTCGCGGTTCCAGCGCCAGTCCCACTGCAGGCGTTTGCCGAAGGAGGTGATGCGCTTTCCCTCCCAGTCCTGGATCCACACGGCCGGGATCTCCACGCCTCCCTCGCGGCATTTTTCAGCCAGCGCGGTGACGCGCCCGGTCCCGCCCTGGGCGCCCAGCCAGATCCCGCGCATGGCCCAGTCGGGCAGCATCGGCTGGCGGCCAAGCAGCCCCGTCAGCTTTTCGAGCACTTCGCCGTAGCTCTCGCCCGCGCCGAGCACAAGCGTGAAGCGCTTCGACCACAGTGCGATCTCATGAAAGCGCGTGTCGCGAAAGTCCAGCTCGGCATATTCATAGTTTTGCAGATGCGCAAAGTACAGCCGGGAGGAGACAAAGGTCGGCTGCGGGAAAAAGGTCGTGTGATAATCGCCGCCGGCATGGTCGTTGAGCTCGGCCAGGCGCGTGATCTCGGTGAGCTTATTGCGCCCCACGCCCTGCTCGCGCGTCCAGATGGGGAAGAGCTTTCCGCGCAGATCCAGGCAGGAGAACTGCTCGCCTCCGCCCATCACATGCTCGCCCTCCTCGGCCGGCAGGCGCAGATACATGCGGTTGACCGTCTCATCCGCCGCCGCACCGCAAAGGAACAGCATCCCGTCCCTTTCCGTGATCTCCACCCGAAGCTCTCCGGCGAGACAGGGGTGGTCAAAACGCAGCACGCAGCTCCCGCCGTCGCACTCCGACCCGGCGTAGCGCAGCGCAAAGCGCTCGCTGACGCGGTCGGTGATGTCAAAATTGCCGCGGTACATTTCGATGCGCTCCTCGCCCCTTCCGGCAAAAAGCGCACTCTCCCCGGCGCAATGGCGCAGAAGGGTCTTCCCGTCAAGGGTCAGGGTAAAACCGTTCGCGCAATCCTCAAGCTTCCACATAGCAGCCTCCCCATAATATGTAATCAAGATTCGGTCTTATTCATTGTACCAGTCGTCCTCCGCCTGCGTTTCCATCTCGGCGGTGATCGCTTTGAAGACCGGCTCGATATGCAGGCTCAACAGCAGGCACGCAACGCCCGGCAAAAGCGGCGCGATCTGCGGCATCAGATAGACCACGAGGCCAAAGGCGATGAGCTCCGCCGCCATCGCAAGCGTCAGTCCGATATGCCGCATTGCGAGATACGCGCAGTATTTCAGCGTTCCGCCCACGGTGTTGGAAAAGCGCGAGACAAACGCAAACACCCACGGGAAGAGCATCAGCGGCAGCAGCAGCAGGATCCGGCTGAAAATCGGGAAAACGCCGCTGTCCTGCGTCATCAGCCGGATCGCCCAGGCGTCCGCACCCAGGACGAGCAAGACGCCGAGAAAGATCAGCCACAGCAGCGTGCTGATCTTGAACTCTCTCCGAAAGGCGGCAAAAAAGCTGCCCATCAGGGAGCCGCGCTCGTGCCGGATACATTTGACGACCGTATAATACAGCGCCGTCGTCGCCGCGCCGAGCGTGACAAGAGGCAGCGAGCAGAGCAGCCAGAGGAGGCCTGCGGCGATGACGTCGATCACCGCGGTAACGGCGGCGATCAGCCTTGACTTCTTCGTTTCCTTCACGTCTGCCCCTCCTCTTTGTTTTGCTCGGGAATAGTTTAATTCACGGTGTTAATAAAGTCAATCCGAAATCTTGACGCAGCCTGTTTTTTCCATTATGATAAAAACCAGGCATTCCGCGAAAAGCAACAAACTGACAGAAAGAAGGATACTATGGACACCTCGTACATTTCCCGCACCAGCGGCATCAAGGCCAAGGACAAAATCGGCTACGCCTTTGGCGACCTGGCCTCCTGTCTGGTCTTCGGCCTGACGCAGAGCGTGCTGAACAAGTATTACACCGACGTGCTCGAGATCAGCGTGCTCAACGTCATGATCATGACGATCATCGCCCGTATCTGGGACGCGGTCAACGACCCGATCTGGGGACGCCTGATCGACGGCGCGAAGAAATATCCCGACGGGCGCTACCGCCACTGGATCAAGATCTTCGCCCTGCCCACGGCGCTGGCTGCAGTTTTGATGTTCCTCGACGTCCGTGGCTTCTCCGCGGGCGGACGGCTTGCCTGGATCTATGTCACCTACATTCTCTTCGGCATGCTCTACACCTGCATCAACATTCCTTACGGCTCTCTGGCCCAGGTCATCACTTCCAGCGATAAAGAGCGCAGCAGTCTCTCCGTCTTCCGCTCGATCGGCTCTACCTTCGGCGCAATGCCCGCGATGGTGCTCGCCTCGATGTGCTATGTGACGGTCGACGGCGTCAAGCAGATGGACGCCAGGCGCGTCTTCATCGGCGCCGCCGCGATCGCGGTCTTCTCCGTCGTGTTCTACTTCCTCTGCTATGGCATGTCCAGGGAGCGTGTCGACTCTCAGCCCACGCCGCACGAAAAGGGCCAGACCGCAAAGGTCATCAAAACGCTCTTAAAGAGCCGCCCCTTCATGGCCGTGAGCGTTGCCAGCATGCTCTTCCTCGCCGCCCAGATGTTCGGACAGGGCTACAACACCTACCTCTTCCACCACTACTTCAACGCGCCGGGGCTGACGATGCTGCCCACCGTGTTCCAGTACCTGCCCGTTGCGGTCGTCATGTTCTTTGCCACCCGTCTCGGCAACAAATTCGGCCGCCGCGAGGTCTGCTCCTACGGCATCCTTCTTGCCGCCGCGTTCTATCTGGTGCTGTTCGTGCTCGCCCTCTTCGGCGTGACGAACGTGTGGCTGTATCTCGCCGCGTGCCTGGCCTCCGGCGTCGGCACGGCGTTCATCTTCCTGCTGGTCTGGGCGCTGGCCACCGACGCGATCGACTACAACAAGGTCACCTACGGTCTCAACGACGAGGCGACGAGCTATGCCTTCTATTCCTTCATGCGCAAGCTCGGCCAGACCGTCGCTACGATCCTCATCAACGTTCCCCTGCTGCGCATCGGCTACAGCGGCAGTGAGCTGAAGACCGAGGGCTTGAGCGCCGACAAGCTGCAGAGCATGTACAACTTCTCCGTCATGATCCCGGCGGTTTTGTTCCTGCTGGTATTCATCACGCTGCGCTTTATCTACCCGCTGAGCCGCAAGCGCATCGAAGAGCTGCAGGTTGAAAAGGAAAAGCTGCTGCGTGAGCAGAACGGCTGATCGCCTGTAAGCTTCTCAACAAAAAAAGAAAACAACGGCCGCTGCCCGACGGGCAGCGGCCGTTATGCTTTGTATAGGCTATGCAGCGGCGTATCAGTACCGGCAGACCTCAAAGCCGTACATGTTCGCCAGCGCCTCC
>CAMHER010000149.1 GCA_946184215.1 uncultured Clostridia bacterium
CGGTATTAGCAGTCGTTTCCAACTGTTGTCCCCCTCTGAAAGGCAGGTTGCTCACGCATTACTCACCCGTCCGCCACTAAGTGTCAAAAGCAAGCTCTCAACACTCCGTTCGACTTGCATGTGTTAGGCACGCCGCCAGCGTTCATCCTGAGCCAGGATCAAACTCTCAATAAATGGTATCTTAAAGCCTTTCGGCCCTAAAATCATTTCTTGATCGCTACTAGCTCTCAAAAGAATTTTTATAGTCTTTTCAGACTCTTAAAAGCCCTTTTCTTGGTGCTTATTTGCATAAGCTTTTCTTACATTGTTCAATTTTCAAGGTACATCTTGGTGTCGCCCTCTTCGGGGTGACAGCTTGTCTAATATACCACAGCTTTCTTTCCGTGTCAAGAAAAACTTTTTCTTTTTTTCAAGTTTTTTTGCGCTCCGGATTGGGAAGCTTCGGCTCTCTCAGGCGAGCTTGCACAATATACACCCGGACCGCCCCTTTGTCAAGCACTTTTTTGACAAATTTTGAAGAAAATTTTTCCATTCAAAATATTGTGGTTCAGCCCGGAAATACTACACGATATGGACCATTCTATTCCTTATCATCCAAAAACTGAAGCGGTCTTCCCCGGAGCGGTTTCCGCCGCCTCGATGGACGCGATCTTCGCGCGCTGCTCGGATTATATGCAGCGGCGCATCGACGCCGGACTCGATCCGGCGCGGCCGGTCGTGCTCTGCTGGCTGGACGGACTTGTTTCCGGGCGGGATCTGGCCGAGACCCTGCTGCGCCCGCTGACGGAATTCTGGCGCCTGTCCGCCGGCGCCGCCGACTTTCAGGCGCGTTTGCTCGCGGGTGCTGTCACGGCCTGGTCGGTCAAGCGTTTCGATACCCTGGACGAGACGGTGCAGATCCTGGAGGAAACGCACGCGGCGCTGTGTTTTGAGCTGCGCAGCGAATCCGGCCGGAGCGTCAGCGAGCCGACGCTGGAAAAGTCCGTCAAGGGCGCAAAGGATTCCTTCGTGGAGATCCTGCGGGTCAACACCGCTCTCGTCCGGCGCCGCCTGGCCACGCCGGAGCTGAAGCTGGTCGAAAGCGAACTCGGCCGCCGCTCCGGGACGAAAACGGCGCTGCTGTATCTCGAAGGCGTAGCCGATCCCGCGCTGGTCAGAGAGCTCGCGCGGCGGCTGGACGAGCTGGATCTCGACGCGCTGCTCGCGCTCGGGCCGCTGGAGGAAGCGCTCGCCGAAACGCCCCGCTCGCCCTTTCCGCAGGCGCTGCACACCGAGCGGCCCGACCGATTTGCCATGCATCTGAGCGACGGTCGCGTGGGGCTGCTGGTGGACGGACTTCCCGTGGGGCTCGTACTGCCGGTAACGCTGGCGGAATTCATGAAGGTCACCGGCGACCGCGGCCAGCATTTTCTGATCAGCAGCACGCTGAGCCTGCTGCGCTGGTTTTCCCTGCTGATCGCGCTGCTGCTGCCCGGCGTCTACGTAGCGATGGCCATGTATCACCAGGAGATGATCCCGACAAAGCTGCTGCTGAGCATGATCGAGGCCAAGCAGCAGGTGCCCTTTTCCACGGCGCTGGAGGTGCTGGGCATGCTGCTGGCCTTTCTGATGCTGCAGGAGGCCGGGCTGCGCCTGCCGGGGCCGATGGGCGACACGGTGAGCATCATCGGCGCGCTGATCGTCGGTCAGGCGGCGGTGGAGGCGCGCGTCGTCTCGCCGATCGCCATCATCGTGGTCGCGGCGGCCGGCATCGCCTGCTATACGCTGCCGAGCCAGGACCTGTCCGCGGCGCTGCGGCTGTGGAGCCTGGGGCTTCTGATCGCGGGCGCCCTTGCGGGACTCTACGGCGTCGCGCTCGGCTGCTGCCTGCTGCTCTGGCATCTCGCGGGGATCGACAGCTTCGGCCGCAGCTACACAGCGCCGCTGAGCGAGGACGGGCCCGGTCTGCGGCGCATGCTGCTGCGGCGGCCCTTTTCCGCGCTCAAGCTCCGGGACGTGCTGCTGAAAACGATCGATCGGAGGCGGAGGAAATGATCCGGCGTTTCAGAAATGCCATGCTGCTTTCAATTATTATAATTGTAGGTCTTTGTCTCGGCGGCTGCGGCCTGCGCGAGCAGGCGCGCGAGGTGGACGAGCTGCTGGTCATGCAGACCATGGGACTCGATTCCGACCCCCGGGGCGTTCTGCTCAGTTTGTCCTCCGCGGCCGGCGCCGCGCCGGACAACCCGCCCGTGCGCCTGCAGAGCGCCGGGGCTTCCATTACCACGGCGCTCGAGCACATCCGCGTCGGCGCCAATGAGGAGGATCTCTTCTGCGCCCACATCGGCCATCTGCTGATCGGGGAGGCGGCGGCCCGGAAGGGGATCCGTCCGGCGCTGGATTACGTATGCCGCTCGGGAGACCTTCGCCTGAGCGTGCCGCTGTATATCCTGCGGGAACGCGACGCGCAGGAGGCGGTGCTGGGCACGGGCGACAAGAGCTTCGGCATCTGCGACGCGCTTGACTCCGTGGACGCGGATCTGCGAGCGCGCGGCGACGGGCACTGCGCCTCCGCCGCCGACATTCTGCGGGATCTGGAGCGCTATGACAGCGCACTCGTCTGCGCCGTGGCATTCCGTCCCTCGGCGGAGGACGACCAGAGCGCCGGAGCGGAGGATCGTCCGCAAACCGTGCTGCCCGACGGCTACGCCGTGCTCAAAGGCGGCGCGCTCTGCGGCTTTCTCGACCGGGAGCAGGCGGTCGGCGTCGGCTTTCTCACCGGAAATACCGGGATCTGCGAGCTGACGGTGACTGACCAGGCGGGGATGCCCGTCACGCTGATGCTCACCGGCGGCAAATGCACGCTGGAGCCGCGCTGGACCGATGACGGCCGGCTGGAGGCGCTCGGCGTCCAGGTGGAGGCCGAGGCCCTGCTGGCAGAAGGTGCGGCCAACAATACTTCTCTTGATTATCTTGAAATGATGCTCGAGCGCGCCCTCTCCGAGCGTGTGCGGCAGGTGCTGCAGCTGTCCAAGCAGTGGAGGGCCGATTTTCTCGGTCTGGAAGGGCGGCTGGAGCGCCTCTCGCCGCGAAAAATGCGCGCGCTGAACCCGGATTTTGCCGCGCGCTGGCCCTCGCTGCCGCTGACGGTCAGCGTCAGTGCGCGGCTCACCGGCACCGGCGACGTGGAGGACCGGCCATGAAATGCGATAAGCCGTATACTCTCGGCCAATTGTTGGCGCTCTGCTCCGTCATGGCGCTCACGCCGGCGCTGCGGCTGCTGCCCGGGGCCTCTGCCGCCCTCGCGGGGCGCGGCGGCTGGCTTTCGATCCTGCTGGCGCTGCCCGCGGCCGTCGCCTACGGCGCCTTCCTCTGGCAGTTTGTGCAGCGGAGGCGGGAGGGGGAGAGTCTGCCCGCGCTCTGGCAGCGCGCGGCGGGGGAGACCTTTGGCACTGTGCTTTTGGCGCTCTGCGGGCTCTGGCTGCTGTTTTATGCGGCCTTCACCCTGCGCGACAGCGCCCAGCGGCTGATCGACACCGTCTATCCCCACGCCGACCGCCGTTTCTTTGTGCTGCCGCTGGGTCTGGCCGCGGCCGTCGCCGGGGCGGGCGATGCGCGCCGGCTGGTGCGCTGCGCCAAGCTGCTGCTCCCGCTGCTGCTCGGGGCCGTCGCGCTCACGCTGCTCTTTGCGCTGCCGCAGATGCACGCAGACAATCTCCTGCCCGTTGCCGGGCAGGGCGCGCAGCCGATTCTGAAGGGCACGCTGCCGACGCTCGACGTGGCGGCGCTGGTCCTGGTGCTGCTGCTGTTTCTCTCCGACGGTCTGACGGGGGAGGCGCGCTATCGCAGCGTCGCGGGACGGATCGCGCTGCTCGGCACGCTGATGGCGGCGCTGACGGCCGCGGTGATCGGCGCCTTCGGGCATGAGCTGACGGCGCGCCTGAGCCAGCCCTATTTTTCTCTGGTGCGCAACCTTGTGTTCTTCCACAGCCTTGAGCGGATCGAGGCGCTGCTGGCGGCGCTGTGGATCTTCTCCGACTTTCTGCTGACGGCGGCGCTGCTGCTCGTCGCGCGTCGCTGTCTGGCGCCGCTGTGTGGGAAAAACGCCTGGCTTCCGGCGGCCGCCGGAGCGGCGGCGCTGCTGATCGCCTGTCTGCTCGCGCCGGAGGCGGCCGTCTTTGAACGGCTCTCCCTGCGCTGGATCCCGGCGGCCAACGCGGCCGTCTGCCTGCTGCTGATCCCCTGCGTTTATGCGCTCGGGCGGCTGCGGAAAAGGCTGTAAACCCGATTGCATCCGGGTGCCTGACGTGGTATAATCCTCCCGGTATGAAGATCCTGAATCAAGTATTTTTCGATAATAAGGAAGCCGCCGCCCTCCCCGGTCTGCTGGAGAGCGGAGGGCTTCCTGCGCTCGTTTCCGGGCTTTCGGCGGTGCATCGGGCGCATCTGGGCGCGGCGCTGCGCGATCATGCGGGCCGCCCGCTCTTCGTGATCTGCCCGGACGACACTGCCGCCGAGAACATGGCCCGCGATCTCAGCTCGATGCTGGGCGAGGAGGCCGCTGTGCTCGGCATGCGCGACTTCAGCTTCTATCCGGCCGAGGCCGTCTCCCGCCAGGCCGAGCAGCGGCGCATCGCCGCGCTGTACGCGCTCTCTTCCGGCGCAGTAAACGTAGCTGTGGCCTCCGTGCCCGGCCTGCTGCAGCGCACACTGACCCCGGAGGCGCTCGCGCGCGCCGCGTTCGTCATCGACGCCTCCTCCCCCTGCGCCCTGGAGGATACGGAGGACGCGCTGCTGCGCTGCGGCTACAGCCGCGCAGACCAGGTCGAGGGCCCGGGTCAGTTTGCCCGGCGCGGCGGCATCCTGGACTTCTTCTCGCCCGCGGACAGCGAGCCCGTGCGCATGGAGTTCTGGGGCGACGAAATCGACTCCATGGCTCACTTCGAGGTTTCCAGCCAGCGCCGGACCGATCCGGTCGAACGCTGCGTGATCCTTCCGGCGGCCGAGGCCCTGCCTCCGCTTGCGCCGGGCGGTCCCGCCGCCCTGGCGCAGGAGTTGCGGAAGATCGCCGAGCGCTACACGCGCCGCCGCACGAGCGAACAGGCGCAAAAGCTCAGCGAGACCCTGCGCGGCGACGCCGAGCGCCTGGAAAA
>CAMHER010000150.1 GCA_946184215.1 uncultured Clostridia bacterium
GACAACTTCGGCATCATCGAAGGCCTCATGACCACCGTCCACGCCTCCACCGCCACCCAGGCGATCGTCGACGGCTTCCCCAAGAAGAAGGATCTTCGCGGCGCCCGCTCCATCTACAACAACATCATCCCCTCCTCCACCGGCGCTGCCAAGGCTGTCGGCAAGGTCATCCCCGAGCTCAACGGCAAGCTCACCGGTATGTCCATGCGTATCCCGGCTCCGGACGTGTCTGTCGTCGACGTGACCTTCCGTCTTGAGAAGTCCGCCACCTACGATGAGATCTGCGCCGCCATGAAGGCCGCCTCCGAAGGCCCGATGAAGGGTGTTCTCGAGTATGTGGACGACGAGGTCGTTTCCTCCGACTTCCGTACCGATCCTCACACCTCCATCTTCGACGCCAAGGCCGGTATCGCCCTCAACGGCAACTTCGTCAAGCTCGTCGCCTGGTACGACAACGAGTGGGGCTTCTCCAACAAGATGCTCGACCTCGTTCGCCACATGGACAAGGTTCGCAAGGCCTGAGCCTAAAACGGATAAAACCGAATCAAGCAAAACCACCCCGTTCCACACGGAACGGGGCGGTTTTTATTTGATATAATGAACATCCCGGAACAACTGTCGAACATCTTTTAACATCTATGAAAATGATGGAGAGAAAACGTACATCTCTCCATCATCTTTTGCCATACCAGAAGAAAAAGGGCAAGGATATAGCCCCGCCCTCGGTTTGACAATATGGCAAACTATGTTTCCTTAATACCGTAAGACGTAATAAATGACATAAACCCAGCTGAGGAGTCCGTGAAGGATCGCCCAGCCGACAGAATGCCACGCGGTGTAGCTGATCACCATTGCCAGCGCGCTTCCGAACGAAATGCCGGTTTTAACGGTTTTCTTGACGATCGTCTGATTCTTTTCCTGGTATTGTCCGCTCATTTGATCGACCTCCCTGCAAAAAACGATTCGCGGAGATATTTTAGCACAATCAATCACCGCAGGCAACAACCCGCTTATCGCGCCAGAAGCCCGACAGATTGATGCGCCCATCGCACAGCCTCGCGAACAGGATTACTTTTTTCGGAGAATATCCAGCGTATGATGAGAGGCCCCGATCAGATCCTGCCGCTCACAGATCGCGAAATGATACGCTATCCACTTGCCGAAGGTTTCGTCATCCATCGCGTCGATAAGTTCCCGCCTGTAATTCGTCGCTCCGTCCGCGGCGATCAGCTTGATCCGTTCGACAGGAAGCTCCGCATCCAGGGAAGCAATATCCTCTGTCCGTACCAATTCAAATACTTCTTTCGGCTCGCTGATACAATGCCAGTCCGGCGTGATCATATCGAGCTCCATCAATTCACGCAGACGGTTCTGACCGAACACGTACTGTATCACCGTCGGTTCGTTCATACAGTAGGCTACCAGTATATAACCGCCGGGCTTCGTAACGCGAACGGCTTCGCCAAGGGCTTTGAGCTTATCTTCCCGCGTGTAAAGGTGATACATCGGCCCCAGCAGCATCGTCACGGAGAAAGAAGCGTCCGCAAACGCGGACAGATCCAGGGCGTTCCCCTGCATGGCGGTGATAGGTTCGGAACCGTCGAGCTTGGCTTTCAGCTGTTCCAGATTGTGAGCGACCATCTCCACCGCGGTTACACGGTATCCCTGCCTGGCCAATGTGACGCTGTATCGTCCCGTTCCCGCTCCGACCTCCAGAATTGTCGGTTCGGGAAGCTCGGACAGACACGCCTGGATATATTTCATGGTAGTAAGGTATTCGACCTTGCCGTGAGGGGAAAGAAGACGCCCTTCTTCGTCATATTGGTTGTAGTAATCCTCCAGATAGCTCATTTTTTTCAGCTCCCGTCCGAATCCTGATTCATGAAGGTATCTTAACACGAACCGATGCCGCAATCAATTGCCGATCGCGGCGTTTTCGTCAAACAGGCAAGTCCTCTTCGGCCCGGCGGGAAGCAGAGGACAGACCGAGCCGGCCGCGTCTGCGGCGGACAAGGCCCGCCAGGGCGCGGACGATCAGCCGGAACAGCGCGAACACCGCGAAAAAGGCCAGAAAGCCCACGACGCCGAAGGCGATATCGGCAAATTCCAGCGTGCCGGTATGCGTCACGTGCTGGCCGATCTCGATGGAAAAGGTGATGACGACGATCAGCGTCAGAACGTAAAACCACGACACGACGATCTCGTGCCCGCGGCGGATCAGCGAGAGAAAAAGCGGATGGATCAAAAAGAACAGCAGCATCCCGAAGGCGCCGATGACCAGAAAATGCAGGTCCTTGTCGGTCAGAATGCCGGGAAAACGATCGTTGATGTGCAGGATCTGATCGTGCAGCAGCGCGATCAGCCCGACGATCCGGTAAAGAGCAGCTTTCATGGCGGTATCCTCCTGATATGAGGGTATTATAAACAGGAGAAAACCGACGGACAAGTTAACATTTATTAAATTTCTCCCCGCGGCGCCCGAGGGGGCGGCGGGAAGCTCGCATACGGGGAGGCGTACGCATTTTTGTGCGAAACAACGAGAAAAAATCGTCAGAAAATTCACGCTTTGCTCTTTCTTTTTCTGCGGTGATAGGGTATAATCCTTCCAGATACCCAGAATCTATTTAGGAGGACACAATACCTATGAAACAATATCTTGAAATCGTCGACGTTATGGCGCGCGAGATCCTTGACTCCCGCGGCAACCCCACGGTCGAGGTCGAGGTCACGCTCGATGACGGCACCATCGGCCGTGCGGCCGTTCCCTCCGGCGCTTCCACCGGCATCCACGAGGCCTGCGAGCTGCGCGACGGTGACAAGTCCCGCTACGGCGGCAAGGGCGTCACGATGGCTGTCGAAAACGTCAACGGCGAGATCGCCGAGGCCATGGTCGGCCTGAACGTGCTCGATCAGGTCTCCATCGACAAGATGCTCTGCGAGCTCGACGGTACCCCCAACAAGACCCGCCTGGGCGCCAACGCCATTCTCGGCGTCTCCCTCGCCTGCGCCAAGGCCGCGGCCGAGGCTTCCGGCCTGAGCCTGTACAACTACATCGGCGGCGCCAATGCCAAGACCCTGCCGGTCCCGATGATGAACATCCTCAACGGCGGCGCCCACGCCTCCAACAGCGTTGACATTCAGGAATTCATGATTATGCCCGTCGGCGCGAAGAGCTTTAAGGAAGCGCTCCGCAACTGCGCCGAGGTCTTCCATCAGCTCAAGAAGACCCTGAAGGAAAACGGCACGCCCGCCGCCGGCGTCGGCGACGAGGGCGGCTACGCTCCCGACCTGGCTGCTGACGAGGACGCTCTCAAGGTCATCGTCAAGGCCATTGAAGAGGCCGGCTTCAAGCCAGGCGAGGACTTCATGATCGCCATGGACGCCGCTGTCTCCGATTGGTTCGACAAGGAAGACGGCAAGTACCACCTGCCCAAGCGCGGCACCGTCATGACCAGCGACGAGATGATCGACATGTGGGAAGACTTCTGCAACAAGTACCCCATCATCTCCATCGAAGACGGCCTGGGCGAGGATGACTGGGAAGGCTGGGTCCGTCTGACCAAGCGTCTCGGCAAACGCATCCAGCTCGTCGGCGACGACCTGTTCGTCACCAACGCCTCCCGCGTGAAGAAGGGCATTGAGCTCGGCGCCGCGAACGCTGTTCTTATTAAGGTCAACCAGATCGGCACCCTGACCGAGACCCTCGACGCCATCCAGACCGCCAACCGCGCCGGCTACACCGCCATCGTCTCCCACCGCTCCGGCGAGACCGAGGACACCACCCTGGCCGACCTGGCCGTGGCTGTCAACGCCGGACAGATCAAGACCGGCGCTCCGTCCCGCAGCGACCGTGTTGCCAAGTACAACCAGCTGCTCCGCATCGAGGAGGAGCTCTTCGACGCCGCCCAGTACCCCGGCCGCGAGGCTTTCTTCAACATCAAGTAAAAAACAGCTTTTGCCGCAAGGGCGCCGCTTCGGCGCCCTTGTTTTTTTTTCAAAGCGCTGTATATTCCCGCTGCCTTTGGTCAAGAATAGCACTGCAGACAATTCTTGCAAACGGAGGTAGTTTTATGAACAGCAGCAGCTCCGACAGAAAGTCGGAGGGATTTTTCACGGGGAAGGGCTTCTACATAGTCCTTTTCCTGTGTGCCGCGGTCATCGGCGTTTCCGCCTGGGTGATGGCGACAGGAAATGAGGCTATGAATCAGTCCGAGCTTACAGAAGTCATGGGCGGCAGCCACCGCGTGGAAACGGTGATCGCACCCGCCCCGGAAAACAGCGGCCGCATCGACGAGACCGAACTGGCTCCGCCCGAGATCCGCAGCGAAGAGCCGGCCGAGCCTGTGGTCGAGGCCCCGGCCGAACCGGCGAGCACCGCGGTGAGCGCGCCTGCGGTCTACGTCTGGCCGGTACTGGGAGAGGTGGCAAGAGAATACAGCGTCGCCGCGCTGCACTATGACGAGACCATGCGCGACTGGCGTACGCACCGCGGCATCGACATTGCCTGTGAAAGCGGCGCCAAGGTGCTGGCTGCACGCGGCGGCAAGGTGGAAAGCGTGGTGAGCGACGGTCTCTACGGCACCATGGTCACCATCGACCACGGCGACGGTATGCGCAGCGTGTATGCCAACCTCTCCCCGGAAACGGCGGTCAAAGCGGGCGAATGGGTCGACGCGGGTGTCCTGCTGGGCACGGTCGGCACCAGTGCGCTCTGCGAGGTCGCTCAGGCCAGTCATCTGCATTTTGAACTGCGTCTGAACGGCGCCTGTGTTGATCCCACGGTTTATCTCTCCGCCTGATGGCGGGGAGATGAAAAATCTTCACGAGACGAAAAAAATTGTTGACAACGGGCGTGCCGTCTGATAAAATCTCTATGCTGTTTGGAAAGCATATGGCGGCATAGCTCAGTTGGCCAGAGCATTCGGTTCATACCCGAAGTGTCCCCGGTTCGAATCCAGGTGCCGCTACCAAAAAGGCACATGATCCATGTGCCTTTTTTCCGGCCCGTTGGTCAAGTGGTTAAGACACCGCCCTTTCACGGCGGTAACATGGG
>CAMHER010000151.1 GCA_946184215.1 uncultured Clostridia bacterium
AAAGTTAATTGTAATCTTAGGCCCCACGGCGGTGGGGAAAACGGATTTATCCATAGAACTGGCAAAAAAAATAGACACAGAAATCATTTCCGGTGATTCCATGCTCTTTTACCGGGGCTTTGATATCGGTTCGGCCAAGCCATCCGTGGAAGAGCGGCAGGGCATCGTCCATCATCTGGTGGACAATCTGGAACCGTGGGAAAGCTTCAATGTGACGGATTTTGTGCGGGAGGGGCAGCAGCTTATCCATGCGCTGAACGCGCAGGGAAAAATTCCCATCATCGCGGGAGGCACAGGGCTGTACATCAAGGCCTTGCTGGAGGGCTATGAATTCAATGAAACCGCTGACCACAGTGACTATCGGCAGGAGCTGACAGCATTGGCAGAGGAAAAAGGCCGCGATTATATCCATGGCCTGCTGCAGAAAGCAGCTCTCGGTGCAGGGGCACAGATGATTTTGCGACATGCTTTGTCCTCCCGGATCATCTTTTTCCTGTTTTCGGTTTAACAGCTGAAGGCAGCAGAAGCCGAAAAACAGCGGTGCAGAATAGATGTGCAGCCCCCGGATGCCGGTGTGGAACGCAGAGAGCTGTCGGGAACAACTGATAAGGAGGCGCTATTATGATATATTCTCTGTTACTTTCGTGCGGCGCGGTGCTGTTGTTTGTGTATATCCGGGAAAAGATCAAGGCCTATTCGGTTAAGTCGTTGCTGCTAAAGTCCGTCGTGTCAGTGCTGTTCGTCATGGTGGGCGTATACGGGGCCTGGCTCTCCGCTTCGAAGGGAAGCGCCAGTCCGCTTTGCCCATTTGTGGTGCTCGGCCTGTTATGTGGCCTGCTGGGTGATATCTGGCTGGATCTCAAATATGTATTCCCTGAAAAAGATGCGCCTTTCACATACGCTGGCTTTTGCGTATTCGGCGTTGGGCACATCTTGTATATCCTCGGAATGCTGATGACTTACTATCCCTCAGGCAAGCCCATCACGGTAATCGTTCCGGTCCTGCTCGCCCTTGTACTGAGCATTGGAAATGCGGTTCTGGAGAAACCGATGAAGCTGATCTACGGGAAGTTCAAACCGGTTGTGATCACCTACGGTGTGATCCTGTTCGCCATGGTGCTGATCTCTGGAAGACTTGCACTCCATTACGGTTGGGCGAAAACACCTCTGAATCTGATCTTTATCGGCGGCGTGTTCTTTGCGATCTCCGATCTGATCCTCAGCGGCACTTATTTCGGCAAGGGCAGGGAGCGCCCGATCGACCTTGCGCTGAACTACATCACCTATTATGCCGGGCAATTTCTGATTGCCTCCGCGTTGGTGTTCATCGGAAAATGATACGAGAAACAGTGGGTCAGGCACTTCGTTGAAAGTGCGTTAGAAAAGCAAAGCATTTCGTCAATTAAATGCAGAAAAAAGAAGAAACAGCTTGAAATCTTAACGAAATCAAGCTGTTTCTTTTGGCGCAGAAGGAGGGATTTGAACCCTCGCGCCGGGTCTAAACCGGCCTACTCCCTTAGCAGGGGAGCCCCTTCGGCCTCTTGGGTACTTCTGCACACAAGGTCGAAAAGCATGCAGCGTCATGAACGCCGCTTGATTATGATAGCACAGGCGCTAAGCCTTGTCAAGGATTACTTTCCGACGCAGAAGCGGCTGAAAATGCGCTCGGTAACGTCCTGGCGCACCGTGCGGCCGTCCAACTCGCCCAGCGCGGCCATGGCGTTTTCGCTCTCGGTCAGAACGATGTCGGGTGTGGCGCCGTCAGCAAGGGCGTCCAGCGCCGCCCGGAGGGACTCCAGCGCGCGTCCGACGGCCTCGGCATGGCGGGCATTCGTCAGGATCTCGCCCGCGGGCACGCCCGGCAAGGGAAACATGTCGCCGATGGCCTTCTCCAGCGCGTCGATCCCCTCCCCGGTAACAGAGCTGACGTTCACGGTCGGCAGCGTTGTCTCCACCGTGATCCCGCCGGAGAGATCCTTCTTGGACAGGACGACGAGGGCGTGTTTTGCCTGCTCTGCCGCAGCCAGGATCTCCTCATCCTCCTCCGTCAGCGGCTCACTGCCGTCCAGCACGGCCAGCAGGAGCTCCGCGCGTTCGATGGCGCTGCGGCTGCGCGCAACGCCCAGCCGTTCCACCTCATCGTCCGTCTCGCGGATGCCGGCCGTGTCGATCAGGCGAAGGGTGAGAGGCCCGAGACGCAGCTTTTCCTCGATGGTATCGCGCGTCGTGCCGGGGATCCGGGTGACGATCGCACGCTCATAGCCCAAGAGGGCGTTGAGCAGCGAGCTTTTCCCCGCGTTTGGCCGGCCAATGATGGCCGCCGGGATCCCGTCCTTCATCAGCTTTCCCCGCGAGAAGGTCGCGAGCAAGGCGCTGAGCGAATGGTGCGCCTCCTCCATCGTTCTCTGATAGGCGGCAAGGCGGAAGGGCTCGATATCCTCGTCCGGATAATCCAATACGGCATGATAATGGGCGCTGATATCCGCAAGATCGTTGTATATCTTTTCCGTTCGTTCCTGCAGTGCGCCGGCCAGCTGGCCGGCGGCATTTTTGGCGCTTTCGGCGCTCTCGGCGTCGATGATGTCGGCCACCGCCTCCGCGGAGGAGAGGGCAAGCCGTCCGTTGAGAAAGGCTCGCCGGGTAAACTCCCCCGGCAGGGCCTGGCGTGCGCCCAGGGCGAAGCACTCGTCCAGCAGCGTGCGCAGCACGACCGGAGAGCCGTGGCATTGAAATTCCACCGTATCCTCCCCGGTATAGCTGTGGGGCGCGCGGCTGATCGTGCAGAGACAGAGATCCAGAAGCGCCCCCTCCCGGTCATGCAGCCGGCCGTAGACAAGCGTGCGCGGCGCGCTTGCGGACATGGCTTTGCCGGATTGCGGCGTAAAAAGCGTGTCTGCGATTTCCCCGGCCCTTTCGCCCGAAAGGCGGACAATGCCGATTGCGGCTATCTGTGTGCCGGTAGCGATGGCGGCGATCGTATCAGGCATGAGCTGTGTCCTCTCTTTCCAGTTCTCTGACCAGGGCGGGAAGCTCGGCAAAGCTGCGGGCCACAGCGTCCGCTGCGTCAGCCTCGCCGAAGCCGTAGGCAGCATGGATAAAGCGGCAGTCCGTTTCCCGCGCGGCGCTCTCGTCGGCGCGTGTATCACCGATATAGATCGCCTGGGTGATCGTGTGCTTTTCCCGCAGGGTACGGATGTTCTCGCTCTTTCCCTTCCCGCTCACCCCTGCGCAGAGGGAATCGGAAAAGAGCTCCCCCAATCCGCTTGCCGTCAGAAAAGCGTCGATATAACCCGCCTGACAGTTGCTGACGAGGAAGAGGCGGCGCGAAGAGGCAAGCTGACGCAGCGTCTCTTCGACCGCCGGATAGAGCGCGGCACCGTGTTCGCGCAGATAGGCGCACTCGTCCTCGCTCAGGGCATCAAAAACCTCCCGCGCGTGTGAACCGAAGCGGGAAAAGAGCTTCTCCGCGATCTCGTCCGGCGTCATGCCCATGATCGAACGCACCTGAGACAGATCGGGCGAGCCAAAGCAGCCGTAGCGTTTGCGCAGCGACAGCCTCCAGCTTTCGCATACGGCCTCGCAGGAATCCCACAGCGTGCCGTCGATATCAAAAATGAGATCATAGTGTTTCATATTTTTTCTTCCCATATGCAAAAAGCTTCCCGTCGGGAAGCTTTTTCAGGCTTGTTTTCCTTACTCCTTCGCCTTATCCATGCGTTCCAGGCGCGCGGCGTGCGCCGCCTCCTCATCGTAACGCTCCGCCACATAATAGCCGAGGGAAAGCAGGCTGTCGGAGAAGTGGATATTTTCGACGATCGTGGGGCTGTTCGGCTCAGTCAGTTCCACGTTCGTAAAGTTCCAGATCGCGTTGATGCCGTTGTCGCACAGCAGCTTTGCCACAGCCGCCGCCGCTTCCTTCGGGACGGTGAGGACGGCAACGTCGATCGCATGAACGTGCAGAAAGTCCAGCAGCTCGTCCATATGCCGGACCGTGACGCCGTTTGTCGTCGTGCCGACGATGGACGGATCGATATCGAAGGCTGCAGAAAGCGTAAAGCCCCACTCGCTGAAGCAGAAATTGTCCATCAGGGCATGTCCGATGTTGCCCACGCCCACCAAAATAGCCTTGAATCCGCGGTCCATGCCGAGGATGGAGGCGATCTCGTCGCGAAGGGCGCTGACATTATATCCGTAGCCTTGCTGGCCGAATTCCCCGAAGCAGCTGAAATCCTGCCGGATCTGCGAGGGCGTAAGGCCAAGCTGGGTGCCCAGATTAAACGAAGAGATCCTGCTGACGCCGCTGCTCTTCAGTTCGTCAAGCTTGCGCAGGTAGCGCGGCAGGCGGCGGATCACGTTATTGGAAACCTTGATACGCTTCACAACTCATTCTCTCCTCTTGTATTTCTTGTTGTATTATAGCAGATCGGGCGTCGTATTTCAACTGAAAAAGGCGGCCGGATCTCCGATCCGGCCGCCTTGCGCCATTCCTCAGGTCAATGATAGATCGCAGCGCTCAGCGTCGACCAGCTGCTGTCGGCAAGCATCATATCGCTCTCCTCGCCGGAGAGAGAGATGAAGAACACTTTTTCTCCGTAGACGCTCAGCAGCACCTGGCTGCTGACCCCGTCCACATCAAAGCGCAGCAGGAAGCGTCTGTCCGGGGTCCGCCCGACGGGCAGATCGCCCGGCGTTCCCACCAGCAGCGAAGAGATCCTTCTGCCGCGTCCCTGTCCGCTGACATCTACGATCTCGGCGGTGGTCTCCGGCTCCTCGGCGCGGGCGACGGCTTCATTGATCATTTCCTGCTCGCTCTTTGTCGTGTCCTTGGCCGGCGCGGCAAAGGAATCAGACACCGGGATCGGAGCCGGCATTTCAGCAGGGGAGTCGTCCGCAGCCGCAATGCCCATCGCTGCGCGCTCCTCAGCGGCAACAGCGTATTCCACGGCCTGCGGCGCCGCGCTCATCGCC
>CAMHER010000152.1 GCA_946184215.1 uncultured Clostridia bacterium
AGCAGGAGGAGAAATACCTCCGCTCGATCAGTGACGAGACCCGACGCCTCTCCCGCCTCGTTCGGGAGATGCTGGATGTCTCACAGCTGCGAAACCGGGCGGCAGACCCTTCCAAGCGCACCGTGTTCGATCTGACGGAGCTGATCATGCAGACCATGCTCAGCTTTGAGAGCCGGGCGACGAAAAAACATCTGGACGTGGATCCGCAGCTGCCGGATCAGCATATTCTGGTCCGTGCCGACCGGGACGGCATCACGCAGGTGATTTACAACCTGATCGACAACGCCGTGAAATTTGCCGCCGCAGGGAGCTGCCTGACGATCCGGCTGTACAAGGACGACGGCAAGGCCTATGTCTCCGTCAAGGACTTCGGCGAGACGATTCCGCCGGACGACCTGCCCTTCATCTTTGACCGCTTCCACAAGTCCGACCGTTCGCGCTCTCTGGATAAATCCGGCGTCGGACTGGGACTGTACCTGGTCAAGGCGATCATCAACAGCCATGACGAGGATATCGCCGTGAAGAGCGAAAACGGCGAGACCGAATTTGTATTCACGCTGCCGCTGGCCGAATGACGGCGGGAGCGGCAGCAAGACAGAGAAGGATGAGCTATGAGTAATTGGTATGTCAGCGAAAGCGACAGCTGGTACGCACCGCTGCAGGAGCCGCAGAGCGCGGCCCCGTCGGCGGCAGGGAAAACAAAAAGCCGCGGTTGGATCCGCGGCCTGATCGCCGTCGCGGTCATCGTGGGACTGATTATCGGCTCTGCGCTGCTGTTTCCCAACGGTAACGCGGCGAAGGAGGCGGAGAAGAACGAGGAGGGATCCTCCTTCGGCCAGTTCGTCATCCCGCCGCAGGAGAACGAGGGAGACCTGCCGGACGATTACCGCGAGTTTTTCGAGAACTTCTATACCGCCACGGATACGAGCCGCACCGTGATCAACATCGAGCGCACCGAGCTGCCGATCGACTTCAGCTGCGAGACTGCCGCGGCGGGCGAGGAGATCAGCCTGCAGGAGCTGTACCGCAGCTGCGCGCCGAGCATCGTCGGGATCTCCGGCTTTATGAACGGAAAGAGCGGCTATAACTGGGGAACGGGCGTGGTCCTGTCCCCGGACGGGCTGATCCTGACAAACACGCATGTGATCGCCGACTGTGACCGGGCGGCCGTCACCCTCTCCGACGACAGCGTGTACGAGGCAAAGCTCGTGGGCGCCGACTCCATCAGCGATATCGCCGTGCTCAAGATCGAAGCCAGCGGGCTTGTCCCCGCCGTGTTCGGTGACAGCACCGTTCTGGAGGTGGGCGACCGCGTGGCGGCGATCGGCAACCCGTTGGGGGAGGAATTCCGCCTGACGCTGACCGACGGTATCATCTCCGCCATCGAGCGGGGCATGAACTACAAGGGCCACAGCATGAACCTGCTGCAGACCAACACGGCCATCAACGAGGGCAACTCCGGCGGACCGCTGTTCAACATGTACGGCCAGGTGATCGGGATCACCAATATGAAGATGATGTCCGCCTACTCCAGCATCGAGGGCATCGGCTTTGCGATCCCCTCGTCGAATGTGGTGAAGCTGGTCAACATCATTGTCCGCGAGGGCAGCGTGACCGGGCGGCCGTCCATCGGCATCACGGTCGGCGCGATCCCCGACGAGGCGCGCGAGCGTTACGGCGACAAGCTTCCGCCCAGCGGCGGGCTGTATATCAGCGCGGTCTCCGAGGGCTCCGACGCGGCCGAGAAGGGCCTGCGCCCGGGCGATATCATCATGAAGGTGGATGGGGTCGAAGTCTCGACCACGGCCGAGATCTCAAAAATGAAGGAAGCCCTCTCCGTGGGCGATACGATGACCTTCACGGTCTGGCGCGACGGCGAGATCTTTGATGTGGACGTGGCGCTGGTGGACACCAACGACGTATACGGCTGATCTGCCGGCTGCTGAGCCGTTGTCGGAAGCCCGACGGCAGCAAAAAAACTCCCGCCCTTCGGGGCGGGAGTTTTTTTGTATGATCGGTGTTATTCGGACTTTTCGTCGTCCTTGATGTCCTCAACGGTGGCATCGACGACCTCGTCGAAGCTGAACTTGTCCTTGACATCGTTCACAGCGTCGGTAGCCTTCTCCACGACCTCGTCGAGGTTGAAGCGCTCCTTGACGTCTTCCACAAAATCTGCGGCCTTGGCGCGGGTCTTGGCGGACTGCTCCTCGGTCAGAACATCGGTGACCTCGCCGTCCTCGCGGATGACCTGAACGGTGCAGCCAAAGCCGACGGTGGCGAGCACGGCGGCGATCACGACCCATTTGGCCGCGGCCAGGCCCACGACGCCGCCCACGATGCCCACGTTGACGGGGACGTTGACCAGCTCCTTGCCGTCCTTGCCGATGACGATGCGGGATACGTTGCCCTTCTTCACAAGGCCTTTGATCTTTTCAATGATATCGTTGACATTGTTCTTATCCATGATGCATTCTCCTTTTTATCGTAAGTTTAGTATTTGCCCTTGTGAGCCAATTATAACAGAAAGCGCTGGAAAGCAATGGATAAATTGTGAATAAACCTGCAAGGAAATGTGAATTTCAGAGACATCAGAAAATCTTTTTGACATCCTCCGCGCCGTATTCGCGCTTGAATTGCTCCAGATCATCCGGCGTGCGGATCAGCATGACTTCACGGAAATGGCCGGTGGTTTTATTGCGAAAGCCGGCGGTCTGCTCACCGGTGCAGATGCTGCAGCGCAGCGCGGCCTCCTCCGTGGCGGGATCATATGCGGGAGCGGACGCCTTTCTTTTCGGTGCAAACAGAGAAAAAAACCCCATCATCGATACGACCTCCCTGTCAGTTGACCTTCATCACAGCGCCGACTGTCGCGGCGAGCGAGCAGAGCATAACGAGGAGCTGAAAGGGAAGCGTTCCGAACTTCCCGAGCAGCGGCGAGGCGCCGGTGCGTTTGCGCGAGAGGTTATAGGCGAGAATAATGCCAAGGCCCGTGACAACCTGGATGATGCTGGCAAAGCGCGTAAAGCCGACAAAGCTGGAAAGACCCAGGAAGGCCAGCACCAGACAGGGAGCCGAGGCGGCCAGCCAGCTCAGGCGGCGGCCCCAGTGCGTCTGCTCGTCGACGATGTCGCGCAGGTTGAGCGTGTTGGCCCAAAACGAGGTGGCAAGGGCAAGCAGCGTGAAGACGTAGCCGACGATGCTGACCCAGCCGCCCAGATGCGCGGCGAGATCGACCAGCGCACCGTCCTCGCTGGTATGGCTGCCCACGCCGAGGAGCGTGATAAAGGTTATCAGAAGAATCAGCGCCGCGTTGATCGCAAGGCCGGCCGCGATCGCGCCGCGGATGCGTTTTGTCTCGCCGCCGAGACCTTTGACGACCTGCGGAGTGGACATGACCGCCGAGAGGGAGAACGAGACCATGCCGAAGAGCGCAAGGGCGTTGTTAAAGCCGCGCCAGCCCTGCGGCAGCGGGGCGGTGCCGCGCAGCAGCGTCGCCACAAGCAGGATGCCGATCACGCCGATCATTGAGCTGACGGCAAGCTTCTCGCAGATGCCGACCAGCTTCATCCCGACGAACACGACCCCCGCGCCGATAAGATAGAACAGCAGCACGCCCCAGGTGTCGCCAAGGCCGAACCAGGAGCGAAACACCGCCGCCGCGCCGGTGAGGAAGGCGCTGACATTGACGATGACCGACACGCCCAGCAGCGCGAAGGCCGCCCAGGTGAAGATCTTTTTGAACTTTCCGGAGAACAGCTCGCGGTCAAAGCAGGAGATGAACTGCGCGCCGTCGTTGTTGTAGCTCAGCTCCGCGATCAGCAGATGCAGCAGCAGGTTGAAGCCATAGCAGAAAAGCACGATCAGCAGCGTCTCGCGCACGGAGTTGTGCGAGGCAAGATAGGGGACGGACAATATGCCCGCGCCGACGCCGTGGCCGACGATGATGCTGGTCGCTTCAAAAAAGCTGAGGGAGGATTCGCCTTTGATCTTTGCCATCTCTCTCTTCCTTTCCGCGCGGCACAGGACAGTGTGCCGCTTTTTTCTTATTTTACAACGCCGGTGCGGCGAATGCAAGCGCCGTAAAAAGACGGCCGCAGCTGTTGGCTGCGGCCGTGGAAGGGGAAACGGACTTAAAAGCCGAAAAGGCCTTTTTTCACATACGCCTCGGAATTTGACGAGAGATAGGTATATCCCGTCGCGTTGATCGCGGCGCGAAGCGCCTCCGGGTCGATCGGGGCCTCCGAGAGGATGACGCTCTCCTTCTTCGTGTGGGAGCTTGTCACTTTCTTGACCGGGAAAGCCTTGCGGATCGCGTCGTTGATATGCGCCTCGCACATGCTGCAGGCCATCCCGTCGATCTTTACGGTCGTCTTGATCATACTGTTGCCTCCGTTGTTTCAATAAGTCGAGGCTGCCCGGGGATGGGCAGCCTCTTGGAGAGAGTGGGTGCGCTGCCTGCGTATGGGCGTACACAGGCGAGGGGGATAAAGAGAAGACTCTCTATCTTTCTTAGTTTTTGATCTTGTGCGTTCCGGAGCAGGAGCCGCCGGCGCAAAGACCGCAGTCGCCGCAATTGCCGCCGCAGGAGGAGACGCCTGCGCGCTTATCAAGGACCATCTTGCGGATGATCAGCGCGACGATCGCGACGATGACAAGAGAGAGAAGTACGGTTGCAAGCATCTTTTTACCTCCTTTGACGGGTTATGCTGCGTTTTTTGAATCAGACCTTGACTTCGGTCGTGAGCTTGTCGGATTCCTTATAGGGCTTGAACAGCTGCCAGCACAGCGCCGCGAGCAGCGCAAGCGCAAGGATGAGTCCGATCACGTTCATGCCGCCGACGAACAGACGGCCGAGCTGCCAGGTGATGAAGGCCGTGACGTAGGCGAAGCCGCACTGATAGCCGATCGCGAACCAGGTCCACTTGCGGCTGTTCATCTCGCGCTTGAT
>CAMHER010000153.1 GCA_946184215.1 uncultured Clostridia bacterium
ACCTCATCCACCGCTGACGCGGTCCCCCTTCCCCGCAAGCGGGGAAGGCTATAAGGAAAGGAACCTCATCAGTCAGCCGTTCGGCTGACAGCTTCCCCGGAGGGGAAGCCTAAGAGGAAATGGATTTGATATGGACGAAATCATCACACTTGACTATGGCAGCGGCGGCAAAAAGACCGCGCGGCTGATCGAAAATATGATTGTGCCGGCGCTGTCCAACCCCGCGCTGGACGCGCTGGGCGACGGCGCGATCCTGCCGGGGGCGGAAAAGCTTGTCTTTTCCACCGACAGCTTTGTTGTGAGCCCGCTGTTTTTTCCGGGCGGCGACATCGGTAAACTCTCCGTCTGCGGCACGGTGAACGACGTTTCGGTCTGCGGCGGCGTGCCGAAGTTTTTAAGCTGCGCTTTTTTGATCGAAGAGGGCTTTGCAACCGGCGAACTTTCGCGTATAATAGACTCGATCCGCGCCGCCGCCGAAAAGGCGGGCGTCGAAGTCGTCACCGGCGACACCAAGGTCGTCGAGCGCGGCCGGGGCGACGGGATCTATATCAACACCGCCGGCATCGGCTTTCTGAAATACGCCGGCCTTTCTCCGGCCAATATCCGCCCGGGGGACGATGTGATCGTCTCCGGCACGGTGGGCGACCACGGCACGGCGATCATGCTCGCGCGCAGCGGCATGATGCAGGGCGACATCCGCTCGGACTGCGCGGCCCTGAACGGCCTTTGCGCCGCCATTTTAGACACCGGCTGCGCCGTGCGCGTGCTGCGCGATCCTACGCGCGGCGGCGTGGCGACCACGCTGTGCGAATTTGTCGAGGCCTCGCCGTATACCATTGAACTGGAGGAGAGCGCGATCCCCGTCCGCAAGGAGGTGCGTGCGGCCTGTGACATGCTGGGGCTCGAGCCGCTGTACTGCGCCAACGAGGGCAAGCTGCTCTGCGTCGTCGCGCATGAGGACTGCGAAAGGGTCCTGGCGGCGATGCGCGCGACGGAAGAGGGAAAGGACGCCGCCGTCATCGGCCGCGTCACGGAAAAGCACCCCGGCAAGGTCGTGATGAAAACGGCCTTCGGCGGCAGCCGGATCTTACAGAAGCTCGCCGGCGCGCAGCTTCCGAGAATTTGTTGATAACAGTTTTCCAAACTGCTTATCATATAACATGAGCAAGAACTTTCAATAAGGGAAAAACAAGAGGTGAAACGAATGCAGGAGTACAAAAAGACCATGATCGGCAAGGATCAGATCGTACCCATTGCAGAGCGCATGAGGAAGAACGAGGTCTGGCTTACCATGATCCACGCCTTCGTCACCAAGGAGGGGCAGATCGAAGTCTGCTACGACTATCAGGTGGAACCGAATATCGAGTCCTACCATGTCGTGGGCGAGACTGTCCTGCCCTCGATCGGCGGTATCTACGATGTGGCCGCCGAGTGGCCCGAGAGAGAGATCAACGAGCTCTTCGGCGTCACCTTCGAGGGGCTTGACGTTTCCCAGCGTCTCTTCCTGCCGGAGGACATGCTGGAAACGCAGGGCAAGGGCCAGATCATGGTCACCCCCTTGAGCGAGCTGCGCAAGAAGAACAGAGAGGAGGCGGGGCAGCAATGAGCTACATTCTCCCCATCGGCCCGTACCATCCCGCACTGGAGGAGCCGATCCACGCAAAGCTCTATACCGAAGGCGAGATCATCAAGGACGCCGAGGTGTTTGTAGGCTATAATCACCGCGGTATCGAAAAGCTCTGCACCGAGCGCAACGCGATCCAGACGCTGGTTCTGGTCGAGCGCGTGTGCGGCATCTGCTCCCACTCCCACGCGCTGACCTATGCCCTGGGCGTCGAGCAGATCAACGGCCTGGAGGTCCCGAAGAGAGGCGCCTATATCCGCGTCATCACCGCGGAGCTGGAGCGGCTCCACTCCCACTTCCTGTGGCTGGGCATTGCCTGCCACATCATCGGCCACGACAGCATGTTCATGCACATCTGGGACGAGCGCGAGCTGGTCATGGATCTGCTGGAAAAGCTCAGCGGCAACCGCGTGAACTACGCCATGGTCACGATCGGCGGCTCGCGGCGCGACATCGACGACGATCTGCGGCGCGAGATCCTGGACGGCTGCGACAAGCTCAAGGCCCCGCTCGACAGGATCGTTGAGCTCGCCGTGAACGACAAGACGATCGCCATGCGCACCAAGGGCGTCGGCGTGCTGACGCGTGAGGACGCGGTCCGGCTTGGCGCGCTCGGCCCCCATGCAAGAGCCTCGGGCGTGAAGATCGACGTCCGCAAGGACTCGCCCTATTCCTGCTATGAGGATTTCGATTTCGACGTTCCCGTCGTGGACAGCGGCGACGTGTATGCCCGCGTGGTCGTGCGCGCGCTGGAGTGCTATGAGAGCATCAAGATCATCCGCCAGGCGCTGGAAAACCTGCCGGAGGGCCCGATCAATCTCGGCACGAAGCTGCCCAAGATCAAGGAGGGCATGGCCGTCACCCGCCACGAGGCGCCCCGCGGCCAGCTGACGTATATGGTCATCGGCGACGGCGGCTTCAACAACTATCGCGTCAGCGCCCACGTTCCGTCCTACAAGAACACGCCGACCGTGCCGCACATGCTGCGGGGCAACACGGTGGCCGACGCGGGACTGATCATCGCCAGCATCGACCCGTGCTTCAGCTGCCTCGACAGGTAAGATGCACGAGCTGGCGCTTACCGAAGCGATCATCCGGATCATAAACTCCCAACGTGAAAAAGAGGGCTTCTCCCGCGTGGAGGAGATCCGTCTGCGCATCGGCGAGTATTCCGGCATCGTCCCGGAATATCTTTTAAACTGCTTTCCCATCGCGGCCAAAGGCACGGTCGCGGAAGGGGCCGCCCTCGTCCTCGAGACGGTGAAGGCCTCGTTCCGCTGCTCCGACTGCGGCTACGAGGGGCCGGTCGAGCGCAAGAGCGCCTGTTGCCCGCGCTGCGGCAGCCTTGAGCTGCGCATGACCGCCGGGCGGGAGTTTTATGTGGAAAGTCTGAAAGTGGAATAAACATCCGGCAAGGGTCAGGACCCTTGCCGCAGGAAGGAGAGGATTTCTCTTGCAAAAAACAAGATTCCCCGCAGTACTGAGCACCTTTGTCCTCTGCTTTGCCTTCTGGATCCTCCTGACGTGGAGCTTTGAGATCCAGGAACTGGCGGCGGGCGCGGTGGTCAGCCTGGCGGCGGCCCTGTTCGCGGCACGCTTCTTCATTCATGAGAAGTCGTTCCGCCTCGTCCACCCGCGCCGCTTCTTCAGTTTGCTTGCCTATGTGTTTGTCTTCCTGGGCGAACTGATCAAGGCCAACCTTGATATGGCGCGGCGCTGCTTCGGCGGCTGCCGTGACATCAACCCCGGCATCGTCAAGGTCCCCGTCGACCTGCCTGACGGATACGCCCAGGCGATGCTCGCCAACTCCATTACGCTCACGCCCGGCACCATCACGCTGGACATCGCCGAGGAGGACGGCAAGAGCTATTATTACATCCATTGGATCGACGTCTCCGAGACCGACCGGGAGAAGGCCGGCGACGCGATCAAGGGCAGAATGGAAAAATGGATCGGGAGGATATGGAAATGACGGATATTCTTATTTTCTCGGTCGCTTTCGCCTGCCTGGCCGTGATCAACCTCTACCGGCTGATCAAAGGCCCCACCGGCGCCGACCGCATGGTGGCCGGCGACGCGGCGGATGCGCTGCTTTGCTGCGCGATGATCCTGTTCTCGATCTTTTCGGGAAGAGGCGTGTATCTTGACATCGCGATCATCAGCGCGCTGCTCGGCATCATTGACACGATGCTGGTCGGCCGCTACCTGCAGGGAAGGAGGAGATGACGATGGCGCTTAGAATTGTTATCGACGTTCTCATTGCGATCGGCGCGATCTTCGCGCTGGCGGGCACGATCGGCCTTCTGAAGATGCCCGACACCTTCAGCCGCATGCAGGCGTCCACCTGTATCTCCACCATGGGCGTGATCGGCGTTGCCCTCGGCGCGCTGCTGTACGCGATCTTCATCATGAACAGCGCCTCGACCGCCATCAAGATCGCGGTGATCGCGCTTCTCATCATCACGGTCAACCCCATCGGCGCGCACACGATCGCCAAGGGCGCCTACCGCGCCGGCATCCGCCCCGAAAAGCGGATGGAGACCGATGACTACGGGAGGGATCTGGAAGATGAATAATGCTATGATCATTCTGGATATTCTGGTCGTCACCGGGCTTTGCGTGTCCGCGATCCTCGCCTGTCATCTGGAAAAGCTGCTCTCTGCGGTCATCGCGCTGAGCGTGACGGGCCTGTTTGCGGCAGCCGCCTTTCTGGTGCTGCACGCGCCTGACGTCGCGATCTCCGAGGCGGCCGTGGGCGCGGCGCTCAGCCCGCTGATCTTCATCTTCGCGCTGAAAAAGATCAAAGGAGGCGGAGACGATCAATGAAAAAGTTTTTAACGTATGTCTGCCTCGGCGTGCTGCTGGTGGCCATGTTTGTCGGCGCTCTGGGAATGGCGCGCATGCCGCGCAGCTATGACGGCCGCAACGCCACGGTCAGCGTCTACGAGCTCCAGCAGGATCCGCAGAGCTATGACGACTCCACCGCCGACGGCGCCGCTGCCGCCATCGTCCAGCAGAACCTGGCGAACACCCACTCGGTCAACGACGTGACCTCGATCGTCTTTGACTTCCGTGGCTATGATACCATGGGCGAGGCCTTTATCCTGATCACGGCCGTCGCCGGCGCCACGGTGATCCTCTTTACCAGAAAGGAAAAGGAGGAGAAGAAAGATGGAGAATAAACGCACGTTCAAAAACACGATCCAGCGCTGCGGCTCGGACCGGATCCTGCCGCTGGCCATCGTGTACATGTTCTACATCATCCTGCACGGGCACCTCAGCCCCGGCGGCGGCTTCCAGGGCGGCGT
>CAMHER010000154.1 GCA_946184215.1 uncultured Clostridia bacterium
AAGCGTCAGATTCCTTGACCTCCAGATAGGCGGCGTAACGGTCTGACAGTTCGGTATCGTGTGCTGCTCCGTCTGCGTCAGAACGCGCATCCCGGATCGCGTTTTCCCGCGCCTGCTCCTCCGGCGTCAGAAAACGATTCAAACGAATCAGCGTGTCAATTCGCTTCACTACGTTCGGCCATGAGATGGTGATCTCCGGGCATTTTCCTTTCCGCAGCCGCAGGCCCTTTGCATCGTGATCCACCCAGCCGTCACCGGAAACACCGTGACTGTAACCGCCAATTCCGAATTCGTTTTTCAGGAACTCGGCCTTCTCTTTCGGAGTATGTGCCGGTTTCGCAATAAAATAGTTGTAGATACGGAACTTGCCGCCGCTGATGCCGCTGCCGCGGTATATCAGCGTGGCGTCGATCTCGTCTTCCGTAATAAACGGTGTTTGCGTCAGCTCGGCGGCGGCCTGCGGGACGACCTGATTCCAAGATAAACTCAGTGCGGACAGGCGGGCAGGGAGATCGAACATCCCATGATGAGGAAATCGAAGCAATGCCCGGTCGGCCTTGTATGCGTCTATGAATTTCCGGTAATCCGTTTCGATTTTGTTGGCTTTCGCAGGGTCGGCCAGAGCCTCGGCAAGGCGGTCGGTTTCCTCTGTGTACCCGCCGCCCTCATAGGGTTCGATTGTAGCCAAATACTTGTCCTTGCAATCCTCATTCCGGTCATAGTAAATGTACAACAATAACTGTGCAACCTCGCGGCATTCGTTGCTGTGCGCCTCAACCGCCTCCACGTTCGTCGCGAACTGCCCGTCATGATACAGACGCCAAATACGCTCCAGCACGTCGTTCCAGGGGATCGTCATCGCAAACGGCGCATACCGGGCGGAGCTGCCGCGGGAGATGCGGACGCCTTTTTCATCGTACCAGGCAGCGTATTTTTCTCCGTCAACGACCATCCCGTAGCCGCCGTGATACTCGCGGCGCAGCACGTCGCTGAAATACGCCCGGAGCTTGTCTGTGAGCCAGTCGGTATCAGGAGCATGCCAGGGATAGAGGGCTGCGATAATGTGCATCCGGCTCTTTGCCGTATTGGAGCCGTGACGCAGAAAATCATCGATGACATCCTGCGGAATAGAAGAAGCGAAGGGCGCAGCCTGTGCGCTCTCCGCTTCTTGAATGATATGGAATTGTTGGGCTTCCGTGGGGAACAGGGATAACTGCTGACCGGCGACAGCCGGGACGGGAGGGTCAACGGACGGCTCCGGCTCAGCAGGTGCAACCACTGCAGGTTTCGGCTCCGGCGCTGGCGCAGCTTCATGGCTCAGGCGTAGATCAGATCCTCGTAGATCGTCTCCTCCACGCTGTGCCGGATGTTGTTCATCATCCCGATCCACTTCATCTGGTCCTGGCGCTTCAGATCCTCCGTCACGCCCTGCTGCTCCGCCATCCTGGGGATCATCGTGTCCAGCCGCCGCTGGGCCTGCTCCTGCACGTCCTTCATGTGGGTCCACAGGGTTCCTTCCATCAGATAGTCCAGATAAAGGCCGGGGCGGTGTTCCTTCAGGTAGTCTCTCCTCCGCTCCCCCCAGGGGAAGGTGGGCCGGTCGTCCTGCTCCAGCTCCGGCGGCACCCCGATGTCCGGAATCCAGACCTCGCCCTCCCGGTGATAGCTCAGACCGTTCTCCGGGTCGATCATGTGATCCGTCTTGCCGATCAGATCCGCGTAATAGTTGATGTCGTACTGCTGGCTCATTGTTGCTCCTTTCCGCGTCTCTGCGACGCTCGCGCTCATAGGTCTTGACGGCTGTTTCAATGGTTCTCAGCGTTTGTGCGCCGCTCTCGTTAATTGCCCGGCCCAATTGCCGAAGTACCTTCGGCGTATTGAAATCGGAAATTCGGAGCAAGGTCGTGGGGCTGAAAACCGGGGTGAGGGAAAATCCGCATCGAAGGGCATTCATATAGGCTGCGCTTTCCGCTGCGCATTGAATGAATACGCTTTTGATTTCGCCCTCATCATACCCGGAAAGCAGGGAGTTGTCAACGCTGCGGAGAATGTCAAGAGAATTGTTTTCCCAGAATTCCGTTGCCTGGATCAAAACAATGTCGTTGATTTGCGACTGAAGAACATCAACAGCTGTGGAAATCGTGTCAATCCCTTCGTCTGCCACAACGCCGAAGCGCTGGGCCAGTGCGTCGGATACGGAGCGGAAATGCTCGTATTGCAGCGTCCATACAAAGGGGGTCAGAGAGGTGGGGCCGCTTCCCGTGTCGGTAATGTCAAAGACGTATCTCAGTCTTGCGCTGCCTCCGGCTTCGTCGATCAGGGCGATCCCGTGGCCCCCTCGCCGTACATATCGGCGCATCCGGGTATTCCAGGTGTCGTAATCGGCGCAGGCCGTCGCGCCGGGCCGCTGGGCATAGATCAAGAGCTGCTCTTGGAAGGGGTACTTGTAAAGCCGAGAGGCCGTTCGGAGGAAAGCCGTCCAGTTGGCCTGGTTCCAGGTGATTTTTCTGGCGGTGTCCTCCGCCATTTTGACGTAGTATTCCAGTTTTTCGTTGGGCATGGTACGCTCCTCTCAAAGAATTGTATAATGAAGAATTGCTGATGATTTGCAGATTTCTATTCCTTCAAAATGCTGAAATGAAGTATTAGGGCCGGCCCGCGTTCGGGTCGGCCCAGTACATAGCGTGCGCATCAGGGAAAATCCACCGTCAGATCCAGCGCGGCAAAGTCGGCATCGGTCATTTGCCGAAGATGGGCCAACGCATCCTTGGTATTCTGCCGGAGCATATCCTCCAGGGGATCGTCAGGGCTGATATAAGTCTGCATATCCTCCAGAACCTCAATCAGCCCCTGACGGGTGCCGGCGTCGTTGGTGAGATTGTGAACGGCCATGAGCTGCTGTTCCTCATAACCCAGGCCGTATTTCGCTGCGATTTCGTCGATAATCGTCATGTTCAGATACTCCTTTCCGCGCCTCTTGGGCGCATTTTCTTTTTGGGGTCAAAGAGCGTCGCCATGATGTTTTTCATGTCGCGCTTGGTGTACGTGGGGAAACGGATTTGCACCCGGTAGCCCTTCCGTTCTCCGATGCAGACGGGCGGAGCTTCCTCATGCAGCCGCTTCATGGTGCCGCCGTTGCGCTCCACCCAGGCCTTAACCTTGGCTTCAACCGTCCAAATATAATCGTCCTTGTTATACTTGGATATTCCGCAAAGGTAGGTGTCTGCGCCATCCAGCGGCGTCAGGTGTGCAAGCATCGCCTGATCGGTTTTTGTGATTGTTGCCGTATTCAAACACTCCTTTCCTCGCGTCTCTGGCGATCTTCTTTCCTATCTTGGGGTTCAGGCTGGGGCAACTCCTCCCTCAACCGCGCCCGGAGGGACGAGCGCTCTGTCTGCTCCTGCGCAGCCGTGGGCTCTGTTTTCGGAGGCCCCTGATCCTTTGGGCCGTTGTTGATGATCCCATCGATGGAGTTGTAATCATCCTCGACTGCCATCTCAGCATTTTTGAGATAGTTTTCCGGCTGGAAATTGGGAATCTCCTCGAAGCCAACGCTGTCGCAGTAATGATATGTTACCATACCATCACGCCGGAATGCAACGATGTCGCTGACGGACAGGCTGTGCCCTCCGAAGTCTGCGGGACGCTCCAGGTTGAAGACCCGGAAGGCGTCCTCCGGGTCATTGACGGTGGGATGGTCGGAGAGCGCCACGGTGTAGATCAGATCGTAGTGATCCCTCGTGGGCTTCATGCCGAGCTTTTGCAGGCCGTCTAAATCGGTAAAGCGCCGGTATCTGTTTTCATCCGTGCCGTCCGAGCGCACCTGATAGATTGCAAAGGCGTGGCCGGGATAGCGGAGGAAGGCGGCCTCACGGTCTGCTTGGTTCTCGATCCGGCTGTCCCGAATCAGCGCCCGGAAGTCGGGGCTTTTCTCCCATTCGTACTTTTCCAGGGCCAGCGGCCTATCTCCTGTGGCTGTGAGATCAGCTTCCTCAAAGCACATCATGGGATCACCGTGCTCGTCGATAGCGTAAATGGTAAAGCCTTCGGCAAAGAGCTCCATGGCGCGATCCCGGCAAATCGGCAGCAGCGCGGCAGCATCCGGGCAGTTTGCCTTTTTCAGGGCATCCGGGTCTGCCTTATCATCCGGCATAGGGTACTTGTCCAGCTTCGGCGGATTTTTGCGCAGCTCCAAGAGCTCGGTCAGATGGGTCAAAGGCAACTCCTGATTGCCGACGAAGGACAGCTTCTCAATCTCGCAGACTTCGCTCAGAGCGCCTTGGATCAGCGTCTCATAGTTTTTCCGGTATGCGACCCATGCAGCAATCTGTCCGCTGCCTTTTTCACGCCCGGTAGCTGCGTCATAGACAGTATAATCATAACCGGCCTCTGTTAATTGCAGATGGACGAGACTGTTGTTTTTGACCTGATAGAGCCCCTCCGCCGAAACGGGAGCAATCACGGAGTTCCATTCTTCGGAAAGAGCTGCCGCCTGCTCCGCAGTCATTTCACCCGCCTGGAGCTTATCCAGGACTTTTTTGCAAACGATGGTGGGGCCTGAAAACAGGATGCTGTTATCTACCTCTCCGGAAGGGGTAAAGGACGAAATGTAGCCGGTGCCGTCATGCAGCTCGGAGCTTTTGAGCGCATAGCTCATGCCGCTGTTCCAGAGCGCCTTCAGATCGTTGAGCTGCGTCTGCAAAGCTTCCGGCGTCGGCATACCGGATTTCTCAGCGTATTCGTCCAGCGCGGCCTGGGCGTTTTTCGGGCCGCTGCGGCGAAGCAGATCGGCGTACTGCTGTGCGAATTCCTCTTTTTCGCCGGGAAATGGCAGCGGGATCAGCCCGGCGTGGAACAATTCCTCCGCATGATCGCAAACTGCGTTTGCGTAGGCCTGATAGGGATCAGGCTGCGAAGGCGT
>CAMHER010000155.1 GCA_946184215.1 uncultured Clostridia bacterium
TGTATGCCGAGAGGCCGGAATTTGCCGCGATCGAGATCGACGTGGTCGACGAATCAGTGGAAAGCGCGCTGGCCGACACCTATGACTATTACCGCGTGCCGAGCTTTTTCAAGGGAAGAGACAAACTCTACGAGGCCAATCCCCTTTGGTCGAGAAGCGAGGCCAAGCGCAGGCTCGAAGAGATGCTGACAGCGCTGCTGTAAGGCATCCGAAGCACAACGAAACAGAAGCTTTTTTCCGCAGCCGAAAGGGCTGCGGAAAAATTTTTTAATTCCTTGCTTGACAATAGGAATTATGCATGCTATACTGTCATCAGTTAGCAGATGCTAACCAGTAAAGGAGGGCGGGCATGAACGAAGAAACTGTTGTGCAGTTCGGCGCGCCGACCCTGGCCGGGATCAAAACCGGCAGCCTGTTTTCCTGTCTGTACGATACCAAATCAGGCGTTTATGAGGACGTGCGACGTCTCAACCGTGTTTTGACGCCGCGCGGGCTGTGTTTGCTTCCGCTGCGCTTCGGTGAGAAACGCGTTTTGATGTACCTCTTCCGCCCTTCCGGGCTGGAAACGGATCTTCGCTGCCGCGGCGCTCGGCGGATTTTGCGGGATGCCGGCTATGACGACGCAAGCATGGGAAAGTGCATGCGCTGCCTCATCCGCCGCCTGCGCGAGAGCGAGAGCTTCCCGCACGAGATCGGGCTGTTTTTAAGTTATCCTCCCGAGGACGTGCGCGGCTTTATCGAAAACAAGGCGCAGAATTTCAAGCTGGTCGGCACCTGGAAGGTGTACGGAGACGTGGACGCCGCCCGCAGGACCTTTGCCCGCTATCAAAAGTGCACAGAGAGCTATTGCCGCGCTTACAGCGCCGGACTCGGGCTGGAGCAGCTGGCCGTGGCGATTTGAAATGATTATCGAGAAAGGAACCGAACGATGAGTAAAGTAGCAGTTGTTTACTGGAGCGGCACCGGCAATACCGAGGCCATGGCCGATGCGGTCGCCAAAGGCGCACGCGCCGCGGGCGCAAGCGCAGAGATCTTTTCCGCATCCGATTTTTCCGCCGCCAAGGCCGCGGGCTTTGACGCCTTCGCGCTCGGCTGTCCGGCAATGGGCAGCGAATCGCTGGAGGACAGCGAATTTGAGCCGCTTTATGACGCCATCAAGGGCTCGCTTGCCGGCAAGAAGGTAGCGCTCTTCGGCTCCTATGGCTGGGGAGACGGTGAATGGATGCGCAATTGGGAGGAAGACTGCGCTGCGAACGGCATCTCCCTCGCTTCGGAGAGCGTGATCTGCAACGACGCGCCCGACGACGAGGCCGTGGAAGCCTGCAAGGCGCTCGGCGCCGCGCTGGCCTGAGACATCAAGCCTCCCTTCGGATCCGAAGGGATCCCTCCGTTTTTCTCTCTTTCTTCTTTTGGCCCCTCTTTTTTGACAGCTCCCCGCGGAGTAAAGACGATTCTCTCCCGTCTTTCTCCGCCGGGGAGCTTTATTTACGCCGCGGCTGCAGCCTCTTTCTCAGCAGGCTTTTCGATCCCTTGAAATCCTACCAACCTTACGGTATAATAGTTTTATCAAAAGGAGGCGGTCGTATGATGATTTCCACGCGCGGGCGCTATGCGCTGCGGATCCTCGTTGATCTGGCCGAGGCGCGCGCCGAGAGCTTTGTCACGCTCCGGGAGATCGCGGAGCGGCAGGCGATTTCGGAAAAATATCTGGAGAGTATCGTCAAGCTGCTGGTCCGCGCCGACATTCTGGAGGGCCTGCGCGGCAAGGGCGGCGGATACCGTCTCGCCCGCAGTCCGGAGGAAATCAACGTCCTTGGGGTGCTGCGGCTGACGGAGGGCTCGCTTGCCCCGGTCGCTTGTCTGGAAGAGAACAGCCGCCCCTGTGCGCGCGCTGCGCAATGCCGCACGCTGCCGCTGTGGAAGGGGCTGAACGACGTGGTAACGGAATATCTCGGCGGCTTCACGATCCGTGATCTGATGGGCGAGCCGGGCAGCGGCTTTGACTATATCATATAAGCCGCAAGAAAAAAGACAGGCTGAAATAGCCTGTCTTTTTTTGCATGTAAACCCGGATCAGTCCGCGAACAACGGCGTGGAGAGATAGCGGTCGCCGGTATCCGGCAGCAGGGCCACGATGGTCTTGCCCTTGTTTTCGGGCCGCTTGGCCAGCTCGATCGCGGCCCAGACCGCGGCGCCGGAGGAGATGCCGACCAGCACGCCCTCGCTGCGGCCAACGCGCCTGCCCGCGGCAAAGGCCGCCTCGTTTTCGACCGCGATGACCTCGTCGTAAACGCAGGTGTCCAGCACCTCCGGCACAAAGCCCGCGCCGATGCCCTGGATCTTATGCGCGCCCGCCGTTCCCTTACTGAGGACAGGAGAGGACGCCGGCTCGACCGCCACGACCTTCACTGCCGGGTTTTGTTCCTTCAAATAGGCGCCGACGCCCGTGATCGTGCCGCCCGTGCCGACGCCGGCAACAAAGATGTCCACCTTGCCGTCGGTGTCCGCCCAGATCTCCGGGCCGGTCGTCGCCTTGTGGGCGGCGGGATTGGCGGGATTGACAAACTGGCCGGGAATAAAGGCGTTTGGGATCTCCCTTGCCAGCTCCTCCGCCTTGGCGATGGCGCCCGTCATCCCCTTGGCCCCTTCCGAGAGCACCAGCTCGGCGCCGTAGGCGCGCATAAGCACCCGCCGCTCGACGCTCATCGTCTCGGGCATGACGATGATGATGCGATAGCCTCTCGCCGCCGCGACGGAGGCCAGGCCGATGCCGGTGTTGCCGGAGGTCGGCTCGATGATGACGGAATCCGGCTTCAAAAGGCCCTTCTGCTCGGCGTCGTCGATCATCGCTTTGGCAACACGATCCTTGACCGAGCCGGCGGGATTGAAATATTCAAGCTTGGCAAGCAGGCGTGCCTCAAGCTTTTCTTCCTTTTCGATATGCTTCAGCTCCAGAAGCGGGGTCTTGCCGATCAGCTGATCCGCGGATGTGTAAATGACAGACATGATATGATCCTCCTGATTCGATCCGTTTCATTTTGTGTTCTTCCTTTTGAGATCCCCCGGCGTCTACATCGTTTCTTCGGAACGTACATGCGATCGACCGCCTTTCTTATCCCCTTATTTCCTATCGGAATAATATGTTTATACACCCGCAGTCCTCTTTTGTCAAGAGCGTCTTTTCCGCCAGTCCTGCCTTTTGCCGTTGGATTGACAAGCAGGCTTGCTTGATGTATAAACATAGTATGTTAATATGTTGTTTGGAGGGATCCGTTATGGAGAAACTGACAGGGATCATTCGGGCAGTATGCCTCAGTGAAAAAAAGGGTGAGCAGAAGCATCCGGTCGATTCGGTCCGGCTGCTGCCGCGCCACGGGATCGTAGGCGACGCGCACGCCGGCGACTGGCACCGGCAGGTCAGTCTGCTTGGCGTCGAGAGCGTGGCGCGGCTGCAGGAGAAGATCTCCCTTCCCCTGCTTCCCGGCGCCTTTGCCGAAAACATTTTATGCGAGGGGCTTGTGCTCTATGCCCTTCCTGTCGGCACACGACTTCGGATCGGCAGCGCGCTTTGCGAGGTGACGCAGATCGGCAAGGAGTGCCACGCCGACTGTGCGATCCGCCGCCAGGCCGGCGACTGCGTGATGCCGCGCGAAGGGATCTTTGCCATTGTGCTGGAGGAGGGCGAGGCCCGGCCGGGCGATCTGGTGGAAGTCGTCGCGGAGGGGACATGAAGAAGGCTTTGATCGCCATGAGCGGCGGTGTGGACAGTTCGGTCGCGGCGTATCTGATGCAGCAAGCGGGCTATGACTGCCAGGGCGTGACGATGCGGCTTTATCGCAGCAGCGATCTCGGCATGGCCTGTCACAAGACCTGCTGTGCCGAAACAGATGCCGAGGACGCGGCGCTGGTTTGCTTTCGGCTGGGGGTGGCGTTTGAAGAGTTGGATTACAGCGCGCTGTTTCGCTATCGCGTCATCGAGCGTTTTGCCGCGGCCTATGAGGCGGGACTGACGCCGAATCCGTGCGTCGACTGCAACCGATTCATGAAATTCGACACGCTGCTGGAGCACGCGCTCTCGGAGGGCTGCGACAAGCTCGCCACCGGGCACTACGCGCGTGTCGGCTATTGCGCGAAGCGCGAACGCTGGGAGCTCAGAAAAGCCGTCGACGAGAGCAAGGATCAGAGCTATGTGCTCTATATGCTGACGCAGCGGCAGCTCGCCCATCTCGCACTGCCGCTCGGCGGATATCACAAGGACGAGATCCGCAGGATCGCGCGTGAGCAGGGCTTCGTTACCGCCGCAAAGCGCGAGAGCCAGGACATCTGTTTTGTGCCGGACGGCGACTACGCCGCCTTTCTCGAGCGCTGGAGGGGCATATACTTTTCGGGCGGCGCGCTGCTGGACGCTTCGGGGCGGGAGATCGGACGCCATCGCGGCGCGATCCGCTATACGGTCGGGCAGCGGCGTGGGCTCGGATTCGCCGCTGGCAGGCGGCAGTATGTCGTGGAAAAGGATATGCGGCGAAATACCGTGACGCTCGGGCCGGAGAGCGCGCTGTATCACAGCGCGCTGCTGGCGGCGGAGATGAACTGGCTTTCGATCGCCGAGCCAGCCGGGCCGATCCGCGCGACGGCACGCACCCGCTATCACCAGTACGAGCGCGCGGCCACGGTCTGGCCGCTGCCGGGCGGCATGGCGCGTATCCTTTTTGACGAGCCGCAGCGGGCGATCACTCCGGGGCAGGCCGTCGTGCTGTATGACGGCGAACTCGTCCTCGGCGGCGGCACGATCACACAGGTTGAAGCATAAAAAGAAAAAGCTGTGAAAAGCGTTGCTTTTCACAGCTTTTGTTTTGTTGATCAGATTTTGATGCGCTTGACGATTAGCCCCGCGAGGACG
>CAMHER010000156.1 GCA_946184215.1 uncultured Clostridia bacterium
ATGGCGTAGACCGCCACCAGCTGATCGTAGAGTTCCTCGTCGCCGAAGTACTCCTCCAGCAGCCGGTAGCACATATCCGCGCCTTGGGAAAAGCCCGCCAGGACGATGGGTCTTCCCTCATTTTCATGCTCCAAATACCAAGCAAACGCGGCTGACACGTCGCTGTAGGCAAGCTCCATGTAGGGCTCCCACTCCTCCCGATCCAGGCTGTAGACCTTCATGGCCGCCTGCCGGTAGTAGGGGGCGTACATCCGGGTGCTCTCCTCGTAGATCCCGCGCTCCATGTTCAGCGCGCCGAGGAAGCTGGCCTTGGTGTCCTCATCGTCCATGGACATGTTGAATTCATCGTTCATGTCCACCGTGGGGCAGATCAGGAAGAGATCGGCGTCCTTGTCTTCCCCGATGCCGAAGTAAGCCCAGTTATCCGCGTCGGCATAGTCCAAAGCGTCCTGCGCGGGGGTCTGCGCCGCCGAAAGCTGAATGTCGGCAGGAACGTACTGTTCGGCTGCCTTCGTGATGCCGTCTGGATAGATCTGCGCAAAATCGGTCTTCATCGAGATCGGGATAAAGCCCTTGGCAAGATAGTCGGCGGATTTTGCCTCCCAATCCTGCGTACCCCACTCACGCTCGTTGTCATCGGCGACAATCATATACGCCTGCGCGAGATAGGGGTTCCGCGCATCAATGGCGTAGTTCATCATGCTGGTGTCGCTGCCGCTGTTGCCGAAGGCCAGCACCGGACGCTTGCCGATCTCGCGCTCGACGTAGATCGACTTGTTGCCGTTCAGGTTTTTCTGGATAAAACCGCCGGTCAGAACGAGCTCGTCGCCGTTTTCATACTTGAAGTCCATGTTGGACGGCTCGTCCTCGTGGCCTCTTTGCTTTACCTCAAAATCGGTGCCGATCACATGCTCCGGTTCCACATAGTCCCGGATCGGGGAGTTGGCAAGGATGGCGCGGGTGGTGGTGCGCTCGGTACCGCTGATGACCCAGATCTCAAAACCGTTATCATAGAGATATTTCACAAGCTCCGCCATCGGCAGGTAGAAATTGTCTATGTAGCGCATGTTGTCGAAGCTCGCGGTCTTTTTCTGCCCGAACTCTACCGCATAGTTGTAAAACTCTTCCACGGTCATGCCTGCGTAGGCTTTTGCAAAGTTTCTTGCCAGCGTCTCGTCGGCAAGATACCCGGGCCGGATCGACGCGGCGACCGCTTTCAGCTCATCCGAAACGCGCTCGGGGTGGTCGTAGAGGCAGTATTCGATGAACATCATCGTGTCATAGTAGGTATAGAAGGTCTCGCACGCGAGTGTACCGTCCATATCGAACACAGCGATGCGATCTTCGACGGGGATATAATCTGCTCCGCCCTCTTGCGTGACGGCGCTGACGTAGTCGATCAGACTGTTCTTCGCGCCGGTTCCTTCGTTCCAAAGAGAAAGCGGGTCATTCCCGGCAAGCAGCTCAGCCGCGGCAGCGCTCTTCTTCCAGCCCACGCCGAGCGCATACAGAATACTGACAACCAGCAGCAGGCAGATCGCCGTAACGGCAAGGCCTCTCCAGGTTTTCAACTGTTTTTCCATTTCCTTGCTCCTCTTATTTCCTTTGTTCGATCTCTCTGATCGTATTCGCCACGATGCGTTCCGCGTCATACCCCTGTACATCCAGCATTTCGGCCACGATCCGTTCCGTTTCCGGGATACCGAAATAATCCTGCACCAAAGTACGGATATACGCATAGCTGAAATCCGGGACATAGGGGCCTCCTGCCGTGGTCACATACCACAGCTTTCTCGCCCGGCACAGGCCGTGGGGCAGCCCCTCTTCCGTATATTCGGAGACCAGCCCCGTCACATAGATGTTTTCGAGATACAGCTTTAAGATCGCCGGGAAAGACAGATCCCAATAAGGCGCGGCGATCACGATCTCGTCCGCGCGCTGAAACTGTCTCGCCAAGCGAAACATGGGATCGGAATACTCGCGTCTTTCGATCAATTCTGTCCGCCTGTTAAGCCTTTCCTCGGAGAGAGGGTGCAAGTCCTCCTCTGAGAGTTTTACTTCCTCTGACGCACCTCCGAGGCGCTTGAGCAAGGATTTTGCCAGCCGCTCTGTTCTGGATCCCTCTCGCGCACAGGCATTCACATATAAGACCATTGCTTGTAGTGTTTATTGCTTGACCATCAAAACGTATTTCGGCTTCTCCGGCAGGTATTTCACGCGAAGCTGCTTGCCTTCCGTGATAAAACGCGGCGGGTTGCCCAGCTTGGCCTCAACGGTCTCTCCGGATTCATTTTTGTACTTGACAAAATACTCGTAATCCGTGGTCCGATTGCCGTCGCTGTCCTGCCCTTCAACTTCCTTGATGCGGGAGAGAACCGCGTCGACTTCGATGCCCTTTTCGTTGATGGCTTTGCTGCGCTTGTAGTTGTAAATGAAGCCGATAATCACTACGAGAACAATGACACCGATGACAACATACAACATTTTATTATCCTCCTTGATTTCAATTCTTTCCTTTTGATCATGGATTTTGGTCAGACTCCGTCATCATCCTGCACCTGCCCAGCAAGGACATACAGATCGTAATAGTCATCATACAGGCCAAGGCAGGCATCCATTCCAGAGTTGACGCTGAAGGATTTTTCCAGCACCATCTCCCATGAGCCATATTGTTCAAAGAGTTCGTCCGGCAGGGGTCCTTCCTCATGCCCGTATTTCTCAAGATTCCGAGCCTTCATTGCCTCCAGGCCTTCCGGGTCGCCGTTGTAAGCTGCCATGCGGAGTTCATTGCGTAGCGTACTCACTGCGCGGGCAATCTCTTCGATCTCCTTATCCGCTGCACGCATCTTGCCAAGGAGATCATACATTTCTGCAAAGCTGTCATGGTAGGCAAGGCGCTCCTGCCGTCCCGCCTCCACCACCCCCGGGTCAGACCAGTCCATTTCTGCATACTGCTTCAGACTGCCGGTCTCGCTGGGACGAAAGCCATAGACAGCCGTTTCGTCTGCGACGATATCAGCCATGGCGGACGGGTTGAGCTGCGGATCGTGCTCATAAGAGAATGCTTCTGCTTTCTCCTCAGGCACGCTGTTTTCGCTTTCGCTGCTTGGTACCGCGGTTTTGGGAGAAGCCGGAGACGCGATTTCGGGTGTTCGTGCCGCATCAGTCTTCTTATTCCCGCACCCTGCCAACAACACAGCCACAAGAGTAAGGATAAGCAGCCAGGATAGGGCTTTTCTTGTGCAAGTCATTTTCTGTTTTACTCAATCGGCAGGAAGTCCGAAAAGCCGGTGACCTCAAAGACTTCTTTCACCAGTTCGTTGGCGTTCGTGACCTTCATTTTGCCTTTGTTGCGCATGGTCTTGAAGGCAGACAGCAGCACGCGAAGCCCGGCGGAGGAGATGTACTCCAGCTTGCTGAGGTCAATGATCAGATCCGTGACACCGGCTAGGCTGTTCTTCAGTTCTTCCTCCAACCGCGGCGCCGTCGTGGTGTCCAGGCGGCCCTCCAGCGCGACGACCAGGTTCTTCTCGTTCAGATTCTTCTCGATCTTCATTACATGTTCCTCTGATGATTTTCGCGCCTTAAGCTCCCTTGTCAGATCGGTTCCTGATTCGTTTCCGGCTGGAAGAGATCGCTTTCTCCGGGCAGACCAGCACACACAGATGGCAGCCTACGCATTTTCGTCCGTCGAGCACAGGTCTGCGATCGTCTGACAAGCGGATCGCCTGATGTCCCCCGTCGGCACAGGAGATCACACAGCGGCCGCATCCGATGCACTTCTCCCGATGAAACTTCGGGAAAACAACGGTGTCGCGTTCCAGAACATCGGTCGAATCACTGACAGCATCCAGCGCAAGCCCCACCGCCTCGCCGACCTGGGCAAAGCCCTTCTCCGCCAGGTAATAGTTGAGCCCCGCTTTGAGATCGTCGATGATGCGGTAGCCGTATTGCATCACCGCCGTGGTGACCTGAACGCTGCCCGCACCGAGCAGGATAAACTCCAGCGCGTCTGACCAGGTTTCCACGCCGCCCATGGCGCTCAGATGCATGCCCTGCAGGGCCGGATTCTGAGCCAATTCCGCGATAAAGCGAAGGGCAATGGGCTTGACGGCGTTGCCGCTGTAGCCTCCCACGGCGGATTTCCCGTGAACCGCAGGCGAGGAGACATAGGTATGGGGATTCACGCCGATAATGCTCTTGATCGTGTTGATGGCGGCAAGTCCATCCGCGCCGCCGCGCCTGGCCGCCTCGGCCGCGGGGCTCATCACGGCCACATTCGGCGTGAGCTTTGCCAGGATCGGGAGCTTCGTTCCGCGTCTTGCCGCGGCGGTAAAGCGCTCGACCAGCTCCGGCACCTGGCCGATATCCGAGCCCAGGCCGCCGTCCGCCATGTTGGGACAGGAGAAGTTCAGTTCAATGGCGTCTGCGCCGTTTTCCTCGCAGAGCCGGGAGAGCTCCTCCCACTCCGCGTCGTTCTGGCCCATGATGGAGGCCAGAATGAATTTGTTGGGATAGTTCTCTTTCAGGCGGCGGAAGGTCTCCATGTTCTCCGCCACGCTGTGGTCGGAGAGCTGTTCGATGTTCTTAAAGCCGATGATGCTTCCGTTGTCCCCGGCAATTGCCGAAAAACGAGGAGAAGCCTCATGGATTGGAAAGGAACAGATCGTTTTAAACGCGGCACCCGCCCAGCCCGCCTCAAACGCTCTGGCGCACATGTCATATGTGCTGGCCACCACCGAGGAGGACAGCAGAAAGGGATTTTCCAGCGGGACGCCGCACAGCTCTGTCCGCAGGCGGTCTTCGTCCTCCGGCACGCCGATCTCCAGCTGCGGCTTTACCTCCGCGTGAAGGCGTGTCAGCAGCCTGCGGATCGGAACCTGGTGCGCGCGGACGCAG
>CAMHER010000157.1 GCA_946184215.1 uncultured Clostridia bacterium
TTTATTCTCCTTGTTATTATAATTTTGGGTATAAAAATATCGGCTCGTGATCGCTCACGAGCCGTTTTGTCAGGCGCTTGCCTTATTCTGTTGTTCGGCCTCGGCCGCCCGTTGGGCTGCCAGCTCCTTGCGGCGCTGGTACTTTCGGCGATACCCGGCGCGCTTCTCCGCCAGTTCCTGTTCCTCCGGCGTTTCTTCTGCAATCAGCGCTTCCGCAGGGATCGGGAAGTTGCCGATGAAGTTCAGATAGATGTCGATCTGCTGCTCCCTGTGTCCGCTGGACTTGTCCGGGGCGTGGACGACGATCCGATCCACGAACTCGTTGATCATGGGGGTAGTCAGCTCCGAAAAATCCGTGTACTTCTCCGCCAGCGTTAGAAAGCTCTCGATCCGGTCGCTGTCCGTCTCATAGGCTTCCAGCTCCTGCCGGCACTTGTCGATCCGCTCGCTCAAATCCTTCTGCTCCTTTTCGTACCCAGCGGAGAGTGTGAGGTAGCGGTCCTCCGGCATTTTCCCCAGCGCGTAGGTCTCGTACAGCTTTTGAATCAGAACGTCCAGCTCGGCGTGACGCTTCTGCATGGCGGTCATCTGCCGTTTTGCCTCCCTGGCTGCACTCTTGTGCCGAAGCTCGGATTCCTCCCGGACGCGGGCGGCAAAGGCTTCCTTGTTTTGGATCGCCCATGGGCAGACCGTGCGAAGCGTCAGCAGAAGCAGTTCCCGGACGGCGGCGGTACTGACATAGTGACTGCTGCAGACCGGTTCGGCTCGGGTCATTGAGCGCTTGTAGGCACCGCACTCGTAAACGTCCTGGATCCTCTCAACGCCGTATTTGGTCATGATCTTAGCCCGACGGTTGTACATCCGTTCACCGCAGTCTGCGCAGAACATCAGTCCGGTCAGAGGATTGGCCTCGTTCACAGTGTCCGTCCGCCGCTTCGTCTGTCGGAGCTTCTGCACAAGCTCCCAGGTTTCCGGATCAATGATGGCCTCGTGCGTGTTCTCAAAGATCAGCCAGTCTTCTTCTGGATTGGGGATCATCTTTTTACTCTTGTACGATTCCTTGTGGGCGCGGAAGTTTACGGTATGGCCAATATACTCCGGCTTGGACAGCATTTTGGAGACCGTCTCACCTGTCCAGTCATAGGGCCCGGATTTTTTTGAGGGCTGCCAGTTGCCGATGCCCTTCCGGGCATAGTAGTTCGACGGCGTCTCCACCTTGTCGTCGCGCAGGATGCGGGCGATGACGTGAGGGCCGTTCCCTTCCAGGCAAAGGCGATAGATCCTTCGGACGACCGCGGCGGCTTCTTCGTCGATGAGCCAATGATCCTTGTCTTCGGGATCTTTCTTGTATCCATAGATCGCGTTGCAGCTGGTCGGCAGTCCGGCCCGTCCTTTCGTCTGAAAAGCGGCTTTGACTTTGCGGGACTGATCCCGCAGATACCACTCGTTCATGATATTCAGGAAGGGCGCGAACTCATTGGTGTTGCTGTCGTTACTGTCAATGCTGTTGGCGACGGCAATAAAATGAACCCCATGCTGCCGGAAGAACACCTCGGTGTAAAAGCCCGTCTGCAGATAGTCGCGCCCGACGCGGGACATATCCTTGACGATCACCGTGCCAATCAGCCCGGCTTCAATATCTCCAATCAGCCGCTTCCAGTCGGGGCGGTCGAAATTGCCGCCGCTCCATCCGTCGTCGGTATAATGGACGATATTGCCGTAGCCGTTCTGCTCGGCATAGGTCTCGAGGTATTTCTTCTGGTTTACAATGGAGTTCGATTCTCCCGCGAGGTCATCGTCGCGGGACAGGCGCTCATAGAGCGCGGTTATCTTTTCTTCCGTCTGTCTGATGGCCATTAGGCGCTCCTTTCAGACTGACGGCTCATTTGCGGCACAGTCATTATATCACAATTCTCGTCAATGTCCACCGTTTCGTTGCGGATCATGTGCATCAGCTTATCCTCCATAGTCTGCGTGGCCTGATCGCTGAAACGGACGTTAACGGTATAATAAGTCTGGCCGATTCGTCGTCGCATGGAAAATGCGGCAGACTTCGTTTCTTCCATAGGGCTCCTTTCCGTGTTTTTGGCACTCGATGTTTTTGGATTATGTGTTGGTTTTTCATAAAGATTTCCTTTCTGCCGGCTTGGCCGGCGAAGATTTGTGGGTGTGCTACGGTTTGTTCATGGGCATAGGCAGTTACCTCCTTACAGATTTGTGAGGCCAGTTATTTAAGAACGTAAAACTCGTTTCTCTTAACTTGTCCCTCTACCTATAGGAGAACTGAGAGCCAAATTCGGAACTGTTTTTGGGAAAAGAAAAAATAATTTTTGAGATTGTCTTTGATCCGTGCTATACTGTCTTTATCCCGTCGGAAAGGAGGCGGTTCGGTTGGGGAAGAAAAAGCCGGAGAAAAAGAAAAAGCCCGCATTCGATGATTACGAATACGGGTACGGCTATGACTATCTGCTGGATGAGGAAACAAAAAAGCCCACCGACACCGCTGACGATGCCGATGGGCCGGAAGAAGATGAGGGCGCCTGGTGGGAGGATGAGCCGGAGGAAAAGGTACTGGAGCGCATCCGGCGATTCTATCGGGAGGACTACCGGGAAGATCACCGAGACAGCGCGCCCGATGATGAGGAGATCGAAGTCCCGCTGGAAAACCTTCTGCTGGACGGCGTGGCGCTGGAATTAAAGCTCACGCCGGAAGAAAAAGAAGAGCTGGAAGAAGCCGAAGGACGCAAGCTGCTGCAGCGGGAGATGCGGGATGAGGCGCTCCGGCGCTATGAGGAAGCCGCCCGCACTGTGCAGGATTTCAAGAATCTGCATGTCACCTGGGATAAGCTGGACGCCAACCGTGAACGCAGGGAGCGCTACCACGAGCTGCTGCGCGGGAACGTGCCGATTGATTATGACGTGGACTACGGCTCCACGACCTTTATTCCTCGATGGCGAAACGATCCTATGGAACGGCAGTTGCTGCGGGGCTACTTCCTGGACTATTTCTGCGACTGCCCCTATGAAATGCACGATCTGACCACGAAGGAGTATCTGCGGCAGATCCTCATGGGACTGAAGGAGGAACACAAGGAGATCTTCTATTTCCTGTTCCTCCGGCAGTTCAGCCCGCAGTATGTGGCGCTGATGCGGGGACAGACAGACCGGAATATCCGCAAGGTGCGGGATACCGTGCTGCGGAAGATACGGAAGAAGATGAACAGGCAGCTATTGAAAATGGCCGAGGACGGCTGCCGCCTCGGCGAACGAGAAATGCAGTTTCTGTTCCATTACCGATTGAGCGCGGAAACGCCGGAAGAGGAGGGCGTGATCGAATGAAGAACATCTTTGAACATACCAGCGCGAGCTGGGTCAAATACTCGGACTACGAATGGCGCACGACCGAGGACGGCAAAGAGTACCTGCTGCCGACAAAGGACGCGATGCCGAAGCCCTACGATCCGATGAAGGACGCGGACAATCTGGTATTGGCTGCGGCGGATATAGGGCTGATGCTGTTCCATAAGGATTCCGAGAAGGCGATCAAGGAGGCCATGCGCGCCTTCGCCTGCAAATACGGTCTGCTTGGGATCATGACGGCCATGCCCACGACGGCGAAGTTCATCGAATACGAGAAGGTCTATTTCCACAAGAATCAGATCATCCCGGCCGAGATGATGGACACGGAGGAATACATCGGCCTGTTCTTCCCGTTCCGCAAGCCGGATTTCCGCAAGAAGGGGCTGGAATCCGTGTGGAATACCAACGACCGCATGATGATCGCGCTGGTCATGACCTATTCCATAGAGCCGCAGGCCATGGTCATGAGTTTTATGCGGGACTACGGGGAGCAGTATGCTTGGCTCGCCTCCGTGTTCCGCGACTGGGCTTTTACACTGGTGACGGCCACGCTGTACTATGCGGACAAGGATCGTCTGGACGAGACGACGCTCGACCTCTACCGCAAGGGCATGGCGGCCTTTGAGGGCAACACGCCGACCTATCATCTGGAGCTGCGGGAGCACCCGACGATGGTGTGGGATTTCCACTCGCTGCTGCTGAATGTCCAGTTCCTGTTTACTTCGACGCTGACGGATGAAAAGAACCCGCTCAAGATCTGTCGTCAGTGCCAGCGCCCCTTCATCGCGGGCAAAGCCGACGCGGAGTTCTGTTCTCCCTCCTGCCGCGAGCAGCACAGGAAGAACAAGGGCAAGAAATAAGGATATGACAGAAAAGACCGGCCCGGCTGCGTTTGATTCGCAGTCAGGCCGGCCCTTTAGATTTCGTTGATGGCGCTGTCTACCAGCACGTCCATCATGATCTTCGCTCCGAGGCGGAATGAGTAGATAAAAGTCTCGGCATCGGTCAGAATGCTGAGTTCCCGCTGGGCGTCCAAAAGCACCTCAAAGAGCTTTTTCTGTTCCTCCGTAAGCGTCGGGCGGAAAGCATCGTCCGCTTTGATCGCGTCGTCCAGTGCCTTTCGGTATTGAGCATTCCGTTTGCCGTTCCTTTCGCTCGGGCGGACATCGCCGAGGTACAATTCTTCGAGGATTTGCATGACAGCGCCTCCTCACTCATAAACGAGCTCGGAGAGGACGATCTCCTCGGCGCGGTTTTGAATGCTGTTCATGGCAGCGACCCATGCAATCTGATGGTCTGCTTTCAGCTTTTCCGTCACGCCTTCCTGCGTTTTCAGCTGATGGATAATCAGTTCAAGTCGCGTCTCGCATGCTCGGTCGATTTCAGCCAGGTGGTCATAGAGCTTGCCGGATAAAACCAGATTGGAGAATAAAACCGGCCGATGCTCTTTCAAATACCGCCTGCGCATCCGGCCATACTTGCCGATGGACTGTTCCTCCTCGGGAAGGATAAGATTGGGGATAAGATAAT
>CAMHER010000158.1 GCA_946184215.1 uncultured Clostridia bacterium
GCCCGCCGCGCTGCCGCGCCCCGGGCCGACGGGGATGTCCTGCGACTTGGCATAGTTGATGAAGTCCTGCACGATGAGGAAGTAGTCCACAAAGCCCATCTTTTCGATGACGCCCAGCTCGTACTCCAGCTGCTCATGCACCTCGGGCCGCTCGCCGTAGCGCTCGCGAAAGCCCTTTTCGCAGAGTTTTCGTAAATAACTGTCGCTGCTCTCCTCGCCTGCGGGCAATTTGAAGCGCGGCAGGTGATAGTGGCCGAATTCAAAGTCGAAATTGCACTTTTCGGCGATTTTGACCGTGTTGTCCGCGGCCTCCTGCCAGTCGGGGAAGAGCGCGCGCATCTCCTCCTCGCTCTTGAGATACATCTCCTGCGTCTCAAAGCGCATGCGCACGGGATCGTCCACGGTCTTGCCCATCTGGATGCACATCAGCACGTCCTGATAATAGGCGTCGGCTTTGTCGAGATAGTGCGCGTCGTTCGTCAGCACCAGCGGGATGCCCGTCTCGCGGTGGAGACGGAAGTTGGCGTTGGCCGCCATGCGCTCGTCGCGGATGCCGTGGTCCTGGATCTCCAGATAAAAGTCCTCGCCGAAGAGCTCGCGCAGCCAAAGGGCCCGCTCCTTCGCGCCCTTGTAGTCGTCGTGGATCAGCTTCTGCTGGATCTCGCCGGCGAGACAGCCGGAGAGGCACACAAGCCCCTCCGCGTGCTGCGAAAGCAGCGCCCAGTCGATGCGGGGCTTGATGTAAAAGCCTTCGGTGAAGGCCATAGAGACGAGATAGCACAGGTTGCGATAGCCCGTTTCGTTCTTGCACAGCAATATCAGATGCGAATAGTCGTTGTCCCGCCCGTGCTCGCGGTCGGTCCTGTTGCGCGGCGCGACATAGACCTCGCAGCCGATGATGGGCTTGACGCCCTCGGCGCGGCAGGCCTTGTAAAAGGCCACGGCGCCGTACATCACGCCGTGGTCGGTCAGCGCGACGGCGTCCTGCCCCAGCTCCTTGACGCGCTTTGCCAGCTTGTCCGTGCGGCAGGCGCCGTCGAGCAGGGAATATTCGCTGTGTACATGTAAGTGAACAAAGGCCATGGTTTTCCTCCGTTGGGATGTGCTTCCCCCTTGGACTCAAAGCGCCGAGGGTCTCTTCCTCCGCTTTTCTCCCGTCCCCCCTGAAATTTACTCCGGAAGGGCGTCCGCCATGCTCATCAGCTTCTTCAGCCGGTGGCTCAGGCAGCTTTTTGTCACCTTGGGAAAGGAGAGCTGCGCGAGGTCGGCAAGGCTCGCCGCCGGGTTGGTGATGCGCAGCAGCGCCGCGTCCTTCAGCGGCTCGGGCAGCGCGTCGAGACCGATCTCTTTGGCGATGCGGCGGATCGCGTCGATCTGCTCCTGCGCGGCGGCGACGACCTTGTCGGCGTTGGCGCTGTCGCAGTTGATCTGGCGGGTGATCGTGTTGCGCATCTCTTTTTCCACCTTGGCCGTCATCACGCCCATGGCCGCGGAGGGCGCGCCGAGCGCCGTGAAGAAATCGGCGATCGTGTCGGCCTGCTTGAAGTAGAGCAGGTGGTTGCCGCCGCGCTGCGTCTCGCGCGCGGTAAAGCCCTGCTCCAGCAGCACGGAATAGCTCTCGCGGGCCACCGCGTGGTGCGGCGTGGCCAGCTCGAGATGATATCTTTTTTCCGGGTCGGTCACGCTGCCGCCCGCGAGGAAAGCCCCCCGCAGGAAGGAGACGCGGTCGCACTCCTCCTCGATCACGCCGAAGTTGACGTGGTGGCTGAGGGTGCCGTCCCATTCGGCACCGAAGGCGTCGAAGATTTTTTTCAGCTTTTCTCCGTCGCGGATGAGAAAGCTGCGCTTGCCCCCGGCTTCTTCGTCCGGCTGCACGTCAAAGCCGACGGAAAAGGCGCGGCGGAACAGCTTCGGCAGGCGCGCGGCAAAGTCGGCGCTGGCGGTGATGATGCGGATCTCCGTCTGGGAAAAGGTATTGCAGTACAGCAGCACGCCGTAGCTCTCGGCGACGGCGCAGCATTTTTTGTCGATTTTGGCGCGGCAGAGCTCGGCCTTGGCGTCAGAGGAAAAGGACATGGTTCGATCCCCTCACTTGTCGATGTCGCGGTTGACGTTGATCGAGGGCACGCCTTTTGCGACAAGATGGTCGTGGAGCGCCGCGGCGATCGCGACGCTGCGGTGCCGCCCGCCGGTGCAGCCGATGGCCACCGTCAGGCTGAGCTTGCCCTCCTCGATATACAGCGGAAGCAGAAATTCCAGCATCTCCTCCAGCTTTTCCATAAAGGTGCGGGTCTGCTGGAAGGAAAAGACATATTCCTTCACCGGCAGGTCCAGGCCGCTCTTTTCCCGCAGTTCGTCCACATAGAAGGGATTGGGCAGGAAACGGGCGTCAAAGACCAGGTCCGCCTCGGTCGGCAGGCCGTGCTTATAGCCGAAGGACATCACGGTCACGTCGATGGCGCGTTTTTTCTCTCCGCCGCAGAGCAGCTCAAACAGGCGGTTTTGCAGCCGGCCGAGCGTCAGCCCCTTGGTGTTGACGACAAAGTCCGCCCGCTCCTTGACCGGGGCCAGCAGCGCCGTCTCACGCCGGATCGCGTCCTCCACCGTGCCCCCCGGAACGGCGAGCGGGTGTGGGCGGCGGGACTCCTTATAGCGGCGGATCAGCGTGGGCACATCCGCGTCCATATACAGGATGCGGCAGGTGATCTCGCTTTGCCGCAGCTCGTCGAGTGTGCTCAGCAGCTCCCCGAAGCCGTCCTTTTCGCGCACGTCGGTCACCAGCGCCACCTTTTCATAGCGCCCCTTGGTCGCCGCGCAGAACTCCGCAAAGCGGGGGATCAGCGCCACGGGCATGTTGTCCACGCAATAATAATCCAGATCCTCCAGCACGTCCGCGGCGCGGCTTTTGCCCGCGCCGGAGAGGCCGGTAATAATCAGAAATTCCATGTCTTTCTGTCCTTTCGGGGCCGCAGGCCCCTTCCTTCAGCTCTCCGCCCGCTCGCCCATCGTGATGATGTTGGGCTTCACGGCGGGGCCGAAATCCTCCAGCCTGTAGTCCGGCGGGAGGATGATGATCTCCGGCTCCATCTGCACGCCCTTTTCGCGGTATACCGTGTTGCGCACGTGCATCATCAGGTCGTACACATCGTGCGAGGTCGCCCCGCCGATGTTCACCACAAAGCCCGCGTGCTTTTCCGACACCTGCGCCCCGCCGACGGTATAGCCCTTCAAGCCCGCTTCGTCGATCAGCGCGGCGGCGTAATAGCCCTCCGGCCGCTTGAAGGCGCTGCCGGCCGAGGGCAGGTCGAGCGGCTGCTTGTCGCGGCGGCGTTCGTTCAGCTCGCGCATCTTCGCGGCAATGGTCTCTCCGTCGCCCTTCTCCAGGCGGAACACCACGCTGAGCACCAGGCAGCCGCCCAGCTTTTTGAACAGGCTGCTGCGGTAGGCAAAGGCGCACTGCTCCCTCGTCAGCTCGTAAAGCCGCTGATCGGGCACATACAGGCAGACGACGCTTTCGATCGCGTCCTTCAGCTCGCCGCCGTAGGCCCCGGCGTTCATGATCGTGCCGCCGCCGACCGTGCCGGGGATGCCGGAGGCGAACTCCAGCCCCGCAAGGCCGTTCTGCTGGGCAAAGCTGGCCAGCTTTGACAGCGACACGCCCGCCTCGGCGTAGAGCGCGCCGTCGGGCAGCAGAAACATCTTGGTCAGCTTTTCGGTCGAAACCAGGAAAACCTGGTCAAGCCCCTCGTCGGGGAAGAGGATATTCGTCCCGTTGCCGAGCATCATCGGCGCGATGTGGTTTTGCTTTAAGACGCTGCACAGCTTTGTCAGGCTCGTCACGTCCGACGGTACGGCCAGCGCGCGCACGGGCCCGCCGATCCGAAAGGAGCTGTGCTGGCTCATGGGCTCACGCTCCAGCAGCGTCATGCCGGGCAGCGCCTCCTTTACGGCGGCGACGGCCTTTTCCAGATTTTCGCGGCAGCGGTTCGGGTTTTCCTCCGCCGCGGTCGTCTCTTCCTGTTTGCGTTCGATATCGTCCATAGAAAGCTCCTGTACCAATAATCAGAATTGCCCGGCGTCGATGGCCAGATCGTGCTCGGCGGCCAGCGCCTCGGCGGCGTTGTAGCCCAGATTCTTCTGGCGGTTGTTCATGGCCGCCAGCTCCAGGATCACGGCCAGGTTGCGCCCCGGGCGCACCGGGATCGTCACACGCGGGAGCTCCACGCCCAGGATAGTTTCCTTCTCGCTGGTCAGCCCCAGACGGTCATAGGCCTTGCCCTCCTGCCAGGGCTCGAGATGGACGACCAGGTCGATCCCGCTCTCGGGCTTGACGGCGCCGATGCCGTAAATGCGCCGCACGTTGACCACGCCGATGCCGCGCAGCTCCATGTAATAGCGGATCATCTCCGGCGCTTCGCCCACCAGGCGGCCCTTGCCTACCTTGCGGATCTCCACCGCGTCGTCCGCGATCAGACGGTGCCCGCGCTTGATCAGCTCCAGCGCCGTTTCGCTCTTGCCGATGCCGCTGTCGCCGGTAAGCAGCACGCCCTCGCCGTAGATCTCCACCAGCACGCCGTGCATCGTCTGGCGCGGAGCGAGGTGGTTGCGCAGCGAGGAGATGACGCTTGCCTGAAATTCGCTGGTGTCCTCGGCCGTGATAAAGACCGTGCGGTCATAGCGCTCGGCCATCTCCATACACTCGGAAAAGGGCTGCATCCCGTGGCAGATCACCAGCGCCGCGATGTCGTACTGCATAAAGCGCTCGAAGGCCTCAAGCCTTCCCTCGTGGCTGAGCGTGTCGAGATAGGTGCTCTCCACGCGCCCGATGATCTGGATGCGGTGGGGGTCGAAATAATTGTAAAAGCCGGTGAGCTGCA
>CAMHER010000159.1 GCA_946184215.1 uncultured Clostridia bacterium
TGGGGCCCTCGGCCGCGTCCACCAGCAGGATGACGCCGTTGACCATCTTCAGGATACGCTCCACCTCGCCGCCGAAGTCGGCGTGGCCCGGGGTATCGACGATGTTGATTTTGGTGTCGCCGTACCACACGGCGGTATTCTTTGCCATGATCGTGATGCCGCGCTCGCGTTCAAGGTCGTTCGAGTCCATGACCCGGTCCACGACCTCCTGGTTTTCGCGGTAGACGCCCGACTGCTTGAGCATCTCGTCGACGAGGGTGGTCTTGCCGTGGTCGACATGCGCGATGATGGCGACGTTTCTCAGTTTGTCCATAGTTCTTCACTCTCTTAACTTAGCATTAACACAAAATAAAATTTTATCACCTCAGAGAGCGAAATGCAATCATTTTATCTCTCAGATTGACAAATTTCAAACAATAGGGGCGAACGGTGGGGGATAATGTCGAAAAAACGTCCGTGGTATTTGACGAAATGGGGAAAGTGTGGTAAAATACTATACGTTATACCAATATGGTATAGCCGTATATTAAGGAGGTGCCTATGATCTGTCTCAATTGCGGCAAGCATGTCGACGACGATGTTCGCGTCTGCCCCTTCTGCGGAAGCGCGATCGAAGCCACCGATACGATGCCCCTTGACGACGCGGAGGAGGGTCCGATCCCGGTCACACTGAACGGACGACACCCCGCCGCGGAAACGCGCACCGCAACGGCCGATGCCGGAGCAGCGCGTGGTTTTGAGAGCGAAAGACGCAAAAACAGCTTTTTCACCCCTGCATTCGTGCTGTCACTGTTCAGCTTTGTGCTGAGCCTGCTGAGCCTGCTGATGATCATGTCCCTGCGCGGCGGCGTTGCGGAGCTGAGCAAGGCCATGACGGAAAGTCTGGGCGCGGTGAACACCGCCGTCAGTACGGCCAACGATCGCCTCGACCAGCTGGATACCACCCTGGCCGGAGTCCAGACCGAGGCCTACAACCAGGTGGCCAGCCAGTCCATTTCCATCACAAAGGACATCACGCCCCTTGCCGGCCCCGTGGACGAGGGCAGGTACAATCAGATGTTCATCGTTCGCGCGAAGGGCAATCTGAACGTGGATACGGCCTTTGACTGGCAGCGCTACAACGCCGACACCGGCGGCTGGGTGTCCATCGTCTTCACCGGCGATGCCACCACCAACGAGCAGTATGGCCTGCGTCTGGAGAACCAGTTCAACCAGGCTGACCGCGAGTACACGACGATCCTGTGGGCCCAGGGCATCACGCCGGAGGCCGCGGGTACATACCGCTGCGTCATCACAGACGACGGCGGCATCGTCAAGACCAGCTCCGAGGCCATTGTCGAGGTCCGGGCGGCAGAGGAAGGATAAGCCCCCTGCCACGCCGTCGGCGCAAAAGCAAAAGCAGAGCGCCGGTCGATCCTCCCTCCCGGGGAGATCGGCCGGCGCTCTGTCCTTTTCCCGGGATTGAAAAGGCGGGGCAAATATGGTATGATCGCTAAAAAATGTTCCGAAAAACAGGAGAATGTCATGAGCTACAACTTTTTCGCCTATCTCTCCCGCATGCGCTATATCACGCGCTGGAGCCTGATGCGCAACGCGCTTGACGAGAACATCCAGGAGCACAGCCATATGGTCGCCGTGCTGGCCCACGCCCTGGGCGTGATCCGGCGGGATATCTTCGGTATAGACTGCGACCCGGCGGAATACGCCGCCGTGGCCCTGTATCATGACTGCTCCGAGATCCTGACCGGAGACCTGCCCACGCCCATCAAGTACCACAGCCCCGAGATCCGCGAGGCCTATGCGCAGATCGAGCAGCTGGCCTGCGACAAGCTGCGCTCCACGCTGCCGGAGGAGCTGCGATCGGCCTTCAACGACGTGATGGACGGAGAGACGGCCGCGCGCTGCCACGATCTGGTCAAGGCGGCGGATAAGCTGTCGGCCTATATCAAGTGCATCGAGGAGCGTAAGACCGGCAACGACGAGTTTCTCTCTGCCGAAAAGCAGACCCGCGCCGCCCTGGAGCAGAGCGAACTGCCGGAGGTGCGGTATTTCCTCGACAACTTCATCCCCGCCTTTGAGCTGACGCTCGACGAGCTGGGCACCATTGAGTGAGGGCGGAGACATGGAACAGAAGAAGCTGGAGCGTATCAACACCCTCACCGCTCTTTCCCGGGAGCGGGAACTTACAGCGGAGGAAAAGGCCGAGCGGGAGGCACTGCGGAAGGAATATATCGCCGAATGGCGAAGGAGCACGATCGCCGTGCTGGAGAACACCCGGATCGTGACGCCGGACGGGAAAAAGCACAAGCTGCCGAAACGAAAATAAAAAACAGACAAAACAGCCGCGGAGGGAGGACTCCGCGGCTGCTTTTTGCCATTTTCAGGCAGAAAGTGGAGGGAAATGTGCAGAAGGAAGGCATAAACAGGGGGGAAACGGGAGATATATACCAAAACGGGATTTTTCGGAATATTCCGTTTTGGTATTCTGTAGCCCGAAAGAGAGGGCAAAGAGATGCGCCGATTAAAAGAGCTGCGCGACAGACGCGGCATTTCCCAACTGAAGCTGGCAATGGATCTCGGCCTGACGCAGAACAGCGTCAGCCGCTATGAGTCCGGCGCGCGGGAGGCGGACTATAAAACGCTGATCGCGCTGGCCGATTATTTCGGCGTGTCGGTGGACTATTTGCTGGAGAGAACGGACAATCCGTCTCTCAGCCGCTGAGCGCGCCTATGAAGAAACAAGCTCAAAGGGCCCTGTGCGCGCTCCTTGCGATGGGTCTTCTTCTCTCCGCGGCGGCCTGCGGCGCCCCGGCGCCGAGCGGCGTGTACGAAAGCCGCCGGCCTGCCGACGAGATGTCGACGCATACGCACACCTGGCAGGACGGTGTGTGCGACGTCTGCGGCGCGCAATGCGCCCACGTCTGGGAGAACGGCGTGTGCAGCGTCTGCGGCCTACACTGCGCCCATTCCTGGGAGAATGGCGTCTGCACCATCTGCGGCCTGGCCTGTCCCCACGACCGCCACGACGCCGAGACCGGCCTCTGCCCGGTCTGCGGCCTGGCGGTGGAGCACCGCATGGTCAACGGCGAATGTTGCCGCTGCGGCGCCGAGCCGCAGTTTGTCATGACCCCCAACGACTATCCCGGCGAGGTTCTCAGCGCCATACCGGAAGAACACGGGACCCTCGACACCTGGCATTATTTCCCCCTCGAAGGAGAGGTCGAGCCCGGCGAGCGCGTGGTAAAATCGCGCCAGGACAAAAAGATCCGCGAGCTCGTGGTCTATACGCCGCCCGGATACGACCCGGCGCAGCGCTATAACCTGCTTCTCATTGCGCCCGGCGCCGGACACAGCGCCCACCAGTGGCTGGAAAAGACCAACCGCGTCAACGGGCTCCATCCCCGCATCACGGGCCGGAATCTGCTGGACAGCATGATCGCCCACGGATATACCGAGCCGCTGATCGTGGCGGTGGTGGAGTATTATCTCCACGGCGCGGCGGAGCTGGTCGCCCCCGTCTACGAGCAGGATCTGCGCCAGCGCGTCCTGCCCTTCCTGGCCCGGGAATACAGCACCTTCGCCTCGGTGGGCGAGGACGGCGTGTTCGTTCCCGCACCGGAGCATTTTGCCTTTGTCGGCGTCTCCTTCGGCTCGATGATGGGCTGGGAGCTGCTGCCCTCCTGCACGGACCTGTTTTCCTACTGGGGCCTGTATTCCGGCGGCTTTCAGGATAATGACGAGATGATAGGACGCATCAGCGAGGGGGTTGACGAGACCCGGCCGATCCACTATCTCTACGCCGGAGACGGAACGATGCTGGACAGCTGGCATGCCTATTTCAACCGTTTTACCGCGCTGACGGAAGGCTGCCCGGATCTGGAGGAGGGGAAAAACGCGCGCTTTTTCCCGATCAAGAAAACCGAACACAACTACGCAGACTGGAACATCAGCCTGTTCAACAGTCTCCAGCTTTTCTTCCAAAACCGCTACGAGCCCGGCGTGGACACGCCCTTCGCGGCGCAAAAGCCGGAGGAGACCCCCGCCGCGGAAGCAAAGCCGTAACGGCCGTAACGACAGAAACCGCGGGCTGCCCTGCATGGGCGGCCCGCGGTTGTTCTTGAACAGCAGGGGGCGAGTATGATACAATCTTGTTATCAACAAAACAGGGAGGCTTTTCAAGCATGAAAAAGTTTCTGAAGATCCTGCTGATCCTCATCCTGGCGCTCGTGATCGCTGTCGGCGGCCTGCTTGGCTGGCTGACGGCAACGGAATACAGTCCCGCCGCCGTGGAAGAGGCGGACGTTGTGCGCGCAGGCGACGTCGAGTCGGTCAAAGAGGGCGAAACGCTCAAGGTTTTAAGCTGGAACGTCGGCTATGCCGGTCTCGGCAAGGGAGAGGACTTCTTTATGGACGGCGGCACGCGCTCGAAGCCCGACAGCCGCGAGACAGTGCTGCGCTATCTCGGCGGCATTTCCGCCTCGATCGAAGAAATCGACCCCGACCTTGTCCTGCTGCAGGAGGTGGACAGCAATTCCGGCAGAACCTACAGCATCGACGAGAGGGGCTATCTGGGCGGCGGCATGTCCTGTGAGAGCTATGCCCTGAACTATTCCTGCCCCTTTGTGCCCGTGCCGGTGCCGCCGATCGGCAAGGTCAACAGCGGCCTGTACACCATGACGGACGACCTGCAGATCGCGCGCGCCGAGCGCCACTCCCTGCCCTGCCCCTTCTCCTGGCCGCTGCGCATCGCCAACCTCAAGCGCTGCCTGCTGGTGAGC
>CAMHER010000160.1 GCA_946184215.1 uncultured Clostridia bacterium
TGATTTGAATCTCAAAACCGTCTTAAGAAATGTCGATGCATCAGGGCGGCATGTATTGATCAGGGCGAAAAAGCCTTGATGTAGCTGGATTTTAGCGCAATCGTGGAAGGCATTTACGCCACGTTTACGCCAGATTCATCGCCGAATGGATAGCAAGAAATGGGCAGCCGGTACTGCATGTACTGCCTGCCCATTTTCTACGCCATTTGCTCTTTACAAGCTATTGTCTGCTGGTGCAGACCTATTCGCGCGAACACTATTCCAGCGTCGTGCGCGACGTGCTCAACTTTGTGGACTTTCACTATATGGAACCTTTGAATCTGGAAAGTCTCGCCGGGCGGTATTCAGTCAACAAGAACTATCTCTCCACCCGCTTTCACAAAGAGGTAGGCATGACCGTCACGGATTACATCAATCTCACCCGCGTACGCCGTTCGCTCAAGCTTCTCAGCGGCACCACCCTGAGCATGCCGGAGATCGCGGAGCGATGCGGTTTTTCCGATGCCAACTACTTCACCCGCACCTTCCGGAAGATCCACGGTTCTACGCCGACCGAATATCGGAAATCTCTGCAAAAAACCACAAAAAATCCCTGAACGATGGATGCGAGCCTCCGGAGGGACCAGGTCGGGACATCGTGCATGGTTTGCAAAACGCTCTATCAAAAAGGCAGAGCCCATTTGTTTATAGACAAGTGGACTCTGCCTTTTTCTTTTTTGCCTGCCGTTACAAAAACCGCTTTTCATTTCGCGGCACACGGGGAAAATGGATTCTGCCGTGTTTTCCCTTCTTTTCAGTGACTCTTTCCGCCCCTGCCTGTTCTGCCCTGCATGCAATCTTCAGCTTCTTAAGTCCGATTTTTCGTTGACACGGAAATGCGAATATGATACCCTAAAAGCTGAGATAGACTATTTCGGGAGAGGTGTGAGCAAGGAAAATGGACGAATTATCCCGTAAGGTTTTCCATAAAGATGAGAGCGAGCTGACAGAATACGAGCGCATGATGCTCGCCATTATGGCTGAGAATCAGGAAACGGGCGCCGCAAAGGATGCTGTTGACGAGCTCCCCGCCGAAAAAGCGCCCGCAGAGCCGACCACCGTCGAAGAAGCTCCTGTTGAAGAAGCTCCTGCTTCGGAGTTGTCTGTCGAAGAGCTTTCCTCTGAGGAAGCACCCGTCGAAGAGACGCCCGCTGAAGAGGCATCCGCTGAGGAAGCGCCTGTCGAGGACGTCCCCGTTGAGGAGCCGCCCGTCGAGGAAGCCCCCAGGGCAGACGCTGCTGACGACAGCGATGTGAAGATCGCGGGCGAGACGCTCCCCCCCGCGAAGGAGGAACGCATTCCCCTGCTGACGGAGGAGAAAAACCCCGAACTGGAACCGGTGGTGGTATCGCGTCCGACAATCCAGTTTAAAAACAGCATCGAGCGCGAAAAGAAGATCACCCGCAAGGTGCAGCAGCATCGCCGCCGTTCCGGGCTTGTGGTCGCCGCGCTGTGTGTGGCGTTGATTTTTGTGGCCTTCCTCTACAACGGTATTTTCAACAAGTCCTGGGGTATTCTGGAAAAGGATCCGGAACCCACACCCGAGCCGGAGGTCGAGCTTCTCGTTCCTGAGGTGCAGGAAACGCCGGAACCCACGCCGGAGATCACGCCCGAGCCCGTGAAAGAGCACCGCTACGCGGTGGAGCGCGCGGACTTGAGCTGGAGAAACGCGCAGGATCTGTGTCTGGCCAGCGGCGGCTATCTCGCCGTGATCAACAGCATGGACGAATTCAACCGCATCACGGCCCTCGCCGAGGAGCAGGACATTGAAGCAGTTTGGATCGGCTGCCGCCGCGATGTGGCAAACAACATTCTCGTGTGGGAAAAGAGCGAAGCGATCGACACCGCGGTTGACCCCAACCAGCCTCAGATGTCACTGTGGGCCGACGGTGAGCCCTCCTTCATCGACGACGAAGGTACGGCCGAGGATTATATCCTTTTGTGGAACCATGACGGCCGCTGGGCCTATTGGGACAGCATCGGCGATCTGACTATCTACTTTGGCTGGCGCGGCAGGATCGGCTACGTCTGCGAGTTTGAGGAATGATCTCACTTCTGATTCCATTCAAAAAGGACTGCCTTGATGGCAGTCCTTTTTTATCGGTTTTATCGGTACAAATAGCCCTCGTCTCGGATCAGACCAGCAGTGGAACGGAAAGCGCCGTTCTGCAGATAGACAAGATCGAGGTTTTCCGCCGTGATCGGCACGTCAAAGGGATTGAGCGCTTCGTTGATCAGCGAAAGCCACTCGTCGAGCTCAACAAAGGTATAGCTCAGCCCCCCGGCGTCGGCGGGGACATTCGGCATCGTATAAAAGCGCAGGTCTTCTGCCCGGCACTGGATGGCGCAGCGCAGAAAATAGGCGATGTTTGCCGCCGTGAGATCGCTGTCCACCGAGGCTGTCACCAGCTGGACGACCTTTGCCAGATTGGGGATCGAGCCGAAGGAGATGAACTGCTTTGCCGCAGCCCGCAGAAAATCATGCTGGAGCGCGATCCGATCGAGGTCCCCGTTTACATAATTCTTTCGGTAACGGCAGAGCTGGACGCACTGCTCACCGTTGAGGCACTGGTAGCCTGCGGGGATATGGATATGCAGGTTCTGGGTGCTGTCCTCATAGTCCATGTCAAAGGGCACGTCGAAATACACGCCGCCCATCAGTTCGATCGCCTCTTTGACTGTGCCAAGATCCACGACCGCGCAGCAGTCCGGCTCAAAGCCGGTCAGCGAGCGCACCGCCCCGCGCAGGCCCTCCAGGCCGCTGCCGCCGGAAGCCTTCGTGCCGGAATAGACACAGTTGATCTTCCGCACATCCCACGGTAGGTTTACATAAGTATCCCTTGGAATGCTGACGAAGTCCATGCGGCGCGCCTCGGCATCGATGCGGCCCACGAGAATGGTGTCGGTATTGCCGCTGACCTCATCCACTCCGGCCAGCAAGAGCGTGTAGACCGCGTCGCACCGCTCGGCGCCGCTCCTGGTCATGGCTGTGGCGGAGAGCGGCTGGTTTTGAACGCTGCGCTCCTCCCCCGCGTCCGCACTGACCGGCGCACGCGGAAGCGCCTCATGCAGAGAAGTCGCCGCGGAAGCAATCAGGGCAAAATAAAAAAGGGACTTGATCGTTCGTTTTAAAAAGCTGTGTCGCTTTCTCATCCTTCATCTTCCTTTCGCTTTGTCCGTCTCTTTATTCTTCCCCTCACCGGCGCAGCTTATACGTTCAGCAGAAAAGAACAGCGGCCTGAGTCAAAAGACTCAGGCCGCTGTTGGATGCATCGGATAAAGAGCTTACAGTTTTTTCATCAGCTGTTTGATGGCGTTGAAGGAGGCGTCGCTGATGTCATGTTCGATCTTACAGGCATCGTCCGCCGCGGTTTGGGAATCGACGCCCAGGGAGGAGAGGAAGTCTGTCAGGACCGTATGCCGTTCATAAATCTTTGAGGCGACCTCGCGGCCAACGTCCGTCAGCGTAAGGTAGCCGTCCTCATCGACGGTGATATACCCGCCGCCCTTGAGCAGCCCCACTGCACGGCTGACGCTGGGCTTGGAAAAGCCCATATATTCCGCCACGTCCAGGCTGCGGACATGCCCGCCTTTCAAAGAGAGAATGTGAATGGTCTCGAGATACATCTCGCCGGATTCCAGCAAGCGCATATCGATCGCCCCCGTTCTTTGCTTGGTGAAATTATTGTACCACAAAAATCAGAAAAAGCAAGGATATCAGCCGGAAGCTGTTACTTTTCCGCATAAGCGGCGAGCACGCCCTTGTAGGTCATATAACAGTCGAACTTGCCGACGACCTCAAAGGGGGCGTGCATGCTCAGCACCGGAACACCCGCGTCGATGGTGTCGATGTTGCGTTTGGCCATGAACTTGGCGATGGTACCGCCGCCGCCCTGGTCGACCTTGCCCAGCTCGGCCATTTGCCAGACGACCTTGTTTTGCGCAAACAATTCTCTGAGATGACCCACGACCTCGGCCGAGGCGTCGCTGGAGCCGGACTTGCCGCGGGCGCCGGTGAACTTGCAGACGCCGAGACCGTAGTTGATGCGGGAGGCGTTGCTCTTTTCCGAGACCTCCGGGTAGAGGGGGTCGAAGGCCGCGGTCACATCGGCGGAGAGACAGAAGCTCTTTTCATAGCAGCGGCGCAGCGCCACGCCCTGGCTCTCGCACAGGTCCGCCATGAAGGTGTCAAAGGCCTCGCTCTGCATGCCGGAGACGCCCTCGGAGCCGATCTCCTCCTTGTCCGCGAGGATGCAGACGCAGGTGCGCGCGGGCTCTTCGACATCGAAGATGGCCTTGAGCTCGGCATAGGCGCAAACGCGGTCGTCATGGCCGTAGCCGCCGATCAGCGAGCGGTCAAGGCCGATCTCGCACACGTCAAAGGCGGGGACGGCGACGAGTTCGGCAGAGAGGAAGTCCTCCTCTGTCATATCATACAGGTCGTTGAGAATGCTCAGCACGGCGAGCTTGACCCGGTCCTTGCCCTCGTCGGCATAGGGTGCGGAGCCGATGAGGATGCTCAGTCCCTCGCCGGTGATGCCCTCGGAGAGGGTCTTCTTCATCTGGTCGGCCGCCAGGTGGGGCAGCAGATCGGTGATGACGAACTTCGGCTCGCCCTTCTCGCGGCCAATGGTGATATCCACCGTGCTGCCGTCACGCAGCGCGACGGTGCCATGCAGCTCCAGCGGGATCGTGACCCACTGGTACTTCTTGATGCCGCCGTAGTAGT
>CAMHER010000161.1 GCA_946184215.1 uncultured Clostridia bacterium
AGCCTGGTACAACAGGCTTTTTCGGGGAATCGCATTTTGACTGGCAGTTAAAATGCGCGGCGGGAGAAGCGCAGTCAAAGAAGTCCTATGGGACTTCTTTGACGAGCTGCAAAAACGGAGGAGAGAGCCTGGCTCTCTCCTCCGTTTTTTGTTCAGGGGGTCTTCCAAAGGCGGATCACGCCGCGCTCACCCAGCTGCTGCAGCGAAGCCGCCAGAAGCGGAAAAACGATCATTCCGCCCACGCCCCAGACGTGCCAGCCCACGTAGAGGGAAAAGAGCGACAGCAGCGGGTGGATCCCGATCTGATCGCCCAGCAGCTTGGCCTGCAGCAGATTCCGCCCAAGCGCGCCCAGCGCCCAGCCGCAGAGAAGTCCCAGCGCCCGCCCGACTCGCCCGAAAAGCAGCTCGATCCCTGCCCAGGGAAGCAGCACGATACCCGTTCCGAACACCGGCAGCGCGTCGATCAGCGCCGTGACGGCGGCGAGAGGCAGCGCGCCGCGAATGCCCAGCAGGGCAAAGAGCACCAGCAGCTCCACAAAGGTCATGGCGGAGAGAATCAGCTGCGCGCGCAGCCAGCCGCCGAAATTGGCCCGCACATCGCCGAGCAGCTCCCCCGCCCGGCAGCGAAGCCGCTCGGGCAGCTGGGCGCGGAGAAAGGAGAGCACGGCGGGAAAGGACGCAGAGAGAAAATAGGTGCCGAGGAAAAAGGTCACGGCAAAAAGAAAAATCCCCGGGCCGTTCTGCGCCATGCGTGCGCACAGGGCGAGAAGCCGGGCCGACAACGTGCCGGGCAGGGCGCGCAGCGTGTCCTCGGCTGAACGCAGCGCGCTGTGAAACGCGCCGGAAAGCCCCTCCGGGAGCGATTCGGCAAACCGGGAGAGATACATTTCCAGCGCCCCAAGCCGTTCCGCCGCGGCCAGGGCCAGACGCGGCGCCTCCCGCGCAAGCGCGGAGGAAAGGGAAGCAAGCTGACCGACCATCAGCACAGGCAGCGCACAGAGAAGCGAGAGCGTCAGCAGGGTCAGCCCCGCCGCGGCCACCCGGCGCGGCAGCCCCCGGCGGACAAGAGCCTTTACCGAGCCCTCCAACGCGGCGGCAAGCGCAAAAGCCGCGAGAAAGGGAACAAGCGGCGGCAGCAGAAAGCGCACGAACAGCCACAGCGCGCCCAGCGAGACGGCGGCCGTGAGCAGAATCGGCAGTAGTTTGGCAGCCCGAGCCATAGACACCTCCGACCAAACAGGATCCTGTCAACAGTTTTCCCCGTCCGCGGGGCGTTTTATCCCTCCAAAGGAACCGAAAGCGTCCGGAGCGTATAGAATGGAGTGCCGAATGGTTTTTCGGCAGGACATTGGAGGGAAAAAACATGCTTACCGTACAGAAATTCGGCGGCAGCTCGCTGGGCGACGGAGAAAAGCTGCGCCGTGCGGCGCAGCTTGCCGCCAGGGAAAGGCAAAAGGGACGGGACGTGGTCATGGTCGTCTCGGCCATGGGCGGCGCGACGGACGAACTGCTGGCGCTGGCGTACAGCGTCTCGTCCGCCCCGGAAAAGCGGGAGCTGGATGCGCTGCTCTCTACCGGCGAGTGCGCCAGCGCCGCACTGTGCGCCATTGCCCTGGAGGCTCAGGGACAGCGGGCAATTTCGCTTGCCGGCTGGCAGAGCGGGATCTTCACCGACACGGAACACGGCGAGGCGCGGATCCAGACCCTGACGGCCGGGCGCATCCGCAGCGCCCTGGCGCATGGCATCGTGCCCGTCGTCAGCGGCTTTCAGGGCATCGACCGGTACGGCGACGTCACAACGCTGGGCCGCGGCGGCTCGGATACGACGGCGGTGGCGCTTGCCGCCGCGCTGCAGGCGGAGGGCTGCGATATCTACACCGACGTGGCGGGAATTTATACCGCCGACCCGCGTCTGGTGCCGTCAGCAAGGCTGCTTGACGCGGCGGACACACGCGACATGCTGCGCCTGAGCTATGCCGGGGCGCAGGTGCTGCACGCCGTCTCGCTGGAAACGGCGCTGGAAAAGGGCGTGGAGCTGCGTCTTCGCTCCTCCGACGGCGTGGGCGAGGGAACGCTGGTCCGTCTCCTGGGCGAGGGCGAACGCCCGCCTCTCGCCGGCATGGCGCTCTCCCGCGGGCGGATCACGCTCGTGGGCCGCGAGGCCGGCAGCGCTCTTGCTGAGATGCGCGCCTGCCTCGCCGCCCGGGGGATCGAGTGCCTCGGCGGCGCAGAGGGGAAGGAAAACGCCTTCGTCGAGGTCGCGAGAGGGGACGCACAGCGCGCGCTCGGCGCGCTGCACGCCCACTTCTTTGCCGAAGCGAAATAAAAAAGCCGGACAGAGACGAAAGCTCTGTCCGGCTTACTGTACGGGAAAATTAAAAAATTCATGAGCGGCAGGCGCGGGCATAGGCGGCCCGGTTGTCGGCATTCATCCCCATCCGGACGCCGCTGTTGCGCTCGGAAATGGCGGCTGTCAGCTCCCGCAGGGCTTTTTCCTCACCTGTGCGGAAGAACACGCCGTGGCGCTTGCCGTCTGCCGTGCAGATCGTCAGCAGCCGGCCGAAGGGGAAGGCGCGTCCATAGCACCAGAGTACATCCTCCCACGCGGCGGCAAGGCCGCAGCGCCAGCCGAAGAGAAAGCGCCTGCCAAGCCGCAGCCGGTCACCGCACAGCAGCGTCGTTTGCTTGTCGAGCAGCTCGGCTCCCGCAGCCTTCACGGCGTTTTGGCGCGCAAGGCGCAGCAGCGCGCTCTGGACGCACAGCTCCTGCCATATCGTGCCGACGGCCGCAGCGAGGAAGAGCAGCGCGAAAAGAGCGGCGGCAAACGGATGTCCGATCCCCCTGACCGGCTCGGGCGCGGGCTGCGTGATCAGGCAGTCCGTTCCGAAATTGGCCTCAAAGCTGTCGCTTTCCATACCGAAAACGGTCAAAAAGCTCTGCTTTACCTCGTCGGGCACCGGGTATTTCCGCCCCACCAGACGGAAGGGCTCCGGCGCGTCCGTCAGCGAATTCCAATAATCCCGCTGCGCTGTGAGCGCGTCGTACTCCGCCGTGTTCAGGCAGACAAGGCGGAAGCTGAGATTTTCATCCTCCGCCACATAGTAAAAGCGGTCGGGGCCGAAGGTGCAGATCGCCTCGCTGACGGCGACCACGTCGAGATACGCGCTGGTGTCCGACCCGGTCTCCAGCAGCTCAAAGGCTGTCGGTGTTCCGGCACGCCCCGGCCGTTCACGCGAGCCTGTCAGCGCGCACAGCAGCGTCAAAAGCAGCAGTCCCGCCAGCACGGCGAACGCCGCGCCTCCCGGACCGATATAGCTGCGGATGCTTCTCTTTGCCTCCATCGTCAGCTTTTCTCTCCCTTCTGCCTGGTTCCCCTAAGGCAACTATACCCTTTCAAGCAGGAAAATGCAAGGGGCGGCTGCGCCAGCACGGCGCCATGTCCTTCCCTCTGCGCTATGCGTCAAAGACGCTCAACTGTTCGTATTTGTCCGGAAACTCTGCGAGAAAGCGGAAGCAGTCCTCCGGCGTGTGCAGCATGCCGAAGCGCTCGCAGCGCTCATGAAACAGCGCCGTCAGCCTGTCGCTGCGGGGGCTTGGGAGCACATAGGCCTCGCCGAACTGGCGGATATAGCGCTCCTTGAGCCCGGGGAAATGTCTGTCCAGCGCGGCGTAATAGTATTCCCGGCTGCCCTTACGCAGCGTCAGAGCCATGCCGAAGCAGACAATGCCCTTCACCCCGGCGTCCGCACAGGCCTCCGTCAGCGCTCTGATGTTCTCCTCCGTATCGTTGAGATAAGGCAGAATGGGGCAGAGCCACACCACGCTTGGGATGCCGCAGCGCTGCAGCTCGCGCAGCACCTCGATGCGCCGCGCCGTGGTGCACACTCCCGGCTCCACGATCCGGCACAGCTCCTCGTCCGCGGTCGTCAGCGTGAGCTGGATGACGCAGCGCGTCTCACGGTGTATCGCCTCCAGCAGCTCGAGATCCTGCAGCACGCGGTCGGACTTTGTCAGCACCGTCGCCCCGAAGCCGTATTTCCGGATGATCTCCAGGCAGCGCCGCGTCAGCCGCAGCTGCTCCTCGCAGGGCATATAGGGATCGGACATCGAGCCGGTGCCGATCATGCAGCGTTTACGGCGCGACCGCAGCGCACGCTCCAGCAGCACAGGCGCGTTGCGCTTGACCTCCACATCCGTAAAGGGATGGGTCATACCGTAGCATTCGCTGCGGCTGTCGCAGTAGATGCAGCCATGGGCGCAGCCCCGATAGACGTTCAGCCCCGGATAGCCGGCGCTGCTCGTCAAAATGCCCTTTGCCTCCACAAAATGCACGGTGCACCCTCCCTCTGTTTCATTCTTTTCCCCGGCGGAGAGAGCCCGCCGGGAACTTGGCTACAACTATTTTACAACACCGCCGTCCCCAAGCGCAAGAGAGCGGCGGGACAAAAAGCGGCAGCGCCGAAAAGCCGCCCGCGCGCAAAACAACGGACAGCCCTTTAGGGCGCACAGAATAGGGATACGGCAGCGCAAAAAGGATCTTTTCGCGCCGGACATCGTTGAAAATGCTCGGAATACATATCCTGCGACTCGCTTCGCTTGCATGCATAAGTTCGACTTTGCCAAATCATAGATTTGGAGTCTCACTTAAGTATTCCTGTGCTTTTCGCCTCGCCCGACACAAAAATCTCACTTTTTGCGTGCAAAGCAGTTTTGAGCGAGAGATTTTTCGTCCAG
>CAMHER010000162.1 GCA_946184215.1 uncultured Clostridia bacterium
ATGAAGAATACGCAGTCGCCCAGCAGCCCGGCCTCTTCCACCGCCTCGCGGTTGCACTTGGCCCAGAGCATGGGCCAGGCGTTGTGCAGCTGCTTTCCGCTGCCGCCGAAGCACACGGCGTCCGCCGGCAGGTATTCGCCGAAATCCGCCATCCAGCCCCGAAAGCCCAGGCCGATCAGGTTCGTTTTGATGACGTTTTTATACCAGTCAAAGGCCTCCGGCATCGTCAGATCCACGACGCCGCAGTCATATTCGCCGAAATCGAACAGATACTCGCTGCCGTCTGCTCTGCGGACAAAGTAGCCCTTCTCCCGGGCCTCGGCAAACAGCACGCCGCCCTCCACCAGATAGGGGTTGATATAGCCCATCCAGGCGGTGCCGCGATCCTCGGCGATCACGCGGTCAAGCTCCGGATACAGCTCGCGGTTCCAGCGCCAGTCCCACTGCAGACGCTTTCCGAAGGAGGTGACGCGGCGTCCCTCCCAGTCCTGGATCCAGACCGCCGAGATATCCATGCCGCCGTCTTTGCAGCGCTTTTCCAGCGCCGTCGCACGCTCGGTGCCGCCCTGTACGCCCAGCCACAGGCCTTTCATGGCCCAGTCCGGGAGCATCGGCTGGCGGCCGAGGTGACCCGTCAGCTTCTCCAGCAGCGCCTCATAGCTGTCGGCCGCGCCGAAGACCAGCCTCGCCTCCCTGCTCCACACGGCGATCTCGTGAAAGTCCGGCTCGCGCAGATCCAGCTCGGTGTACTCATAGTTATCCAGATGGACGAAGAAGCGTCTGGAAGAAATCAGCGTCGGCTGGGGGAAGAAGGTGGTGTGGTAGTCCCCGCCGCTGCCGTCCAGCGCGTCGGCGAGTCTCGTGACCTCCGTCAACTTATTGCGGCCCACGCCCTGCTCGCGCGTCCAGATCGGCCAGAGCCGTCCGCGCAGATCCAGGGCGGAAAACTGCTCGCCGCCGCCGGTCAGGTGCTCCCCCTCCTCCGCCGCCAGGCGGATCCAGAGGCGGTTGGCGTTCGGGTCGGCATGCTGCAGCGTGAGAAAGAGCAGGCCGTCCCGCTCCTGCGCCTTCAGGCAGAGCTCTCCGGCCAGATCCGGATGGGAAAAGCGCAGGCATCCCCCCTCCGTCGAGGTCAGGCGCAGGGCCAGACGTTCGTCGATCCGGTCGCGGATCTCGAAATTGCCGCGGTACATGCGGATATTCTCGCAGCCGCGGCCGCAAAAGAGCGCCGGCGCCTCCGGGCTGTGCCGGAGCAGAAGACGGCCGTCCAGCCAAAGGCTGACGGCGGCATTCCCCTCGGGACGAATCTCAAACATGGCGATCTCCTTATTATTCTCTCAAAGACAGATTATTCATTATACCAGGCGTCTTTGTTTTCGCTGTCCTGCCCGGCGGTATAGATCCGGAATACCGGCTCGATGGTCAGGCTCATCAGCAGCGCGAACACGCCGGGCAGCAGCGGCAGGATCTGCGGCAGCAGCCAGCTGATGGCGAGAAACAGCGCCAGCTCCCCTGCCAGGATCAGCGTCCTGCCCAGATACCGCACCGTCAGGAAGCAGACGAATTTCAGGCTTCCGACGAAGGAATTGGAAAAGCGGGAGATATAGGCGAACATCCAGGGAAAGCTCAGTGCCGCGGGCAGCGAGAGGATCCCGCTGAAAGCGGAAAGCAGGCCGCCGGAAGGCAGTCCCATATGCCTGTATGCGTAAAAATCAAACGCCGCCAGGCCGAACACGGCCAGGTACAGCAGCCACATCAGAAAGCTCTGCCGGAAATTCCGGCGAAAGCCTGTGAAAAACACCTTCGTCAGCTGTCCGCGCTCGTGCCGGATGCGCTTGACCGCCGCATAATACAGCGCCGTGGCAGCTGGCCCCAGCGTCAGGACAGGGAGCGAGCACAGCAGCCACAGGATCCCGACATAGACAATGTCCATGACGGCGCCCAGCGCGGTTTTCAGCTTGGATTCTTTCATGGGCTGTTCTCTCCCGCTTCGTTTTTTACAGTTTTTCCGTTCAGTATTTGCAGACCTCAAAGCCGAACATATCGGCCAGCGCCTCCAGCGTCTGGGCGTGGCGGCCCTTCATGACGACGAAGTGAGGCTCGAAGCCGTCCAGCACGCTCTTCTCGACGACGCTGCGGCTGTCGGAATCGGTCTTGACGACGATCGAGGTCCCGATAAACTGCTTGGGCTTGTCCAGCGCCTCGCCCTCGGCAAGGAAGAAGCGGAAGAAGCCGTCCGGCTCGCGGCCGATGCGGAAGATCGTAGCTTCCGGGAAGGCCTCGCAGCCGAAGTCCATCGCCGGGCCGATCTTGCGGTTGGGGTGCACGCCGACGACCGCGCCGGTGTCTCTCCGCGCCAGGCTGCAGGCGGCCGCGCCGCAGTGCCAGAAGGTCACGGTGTTCTCGCCCTCGTCGAGCGACACCGGGTCGCCGAAGAAGACCGGCTCGCCGGAGAGCTGCATGCCGATCCACATCGACAGCGCGCCGTAGATATCCGCCTCGCATGCCGCGGCGACGCCCTCGTCGTTGAGCATGGACAGCACCGTGCACACCGGGGTGCCGAAGGCCGTGAAGAAGTCCGGCCAGCAGCGGGAGGCCAGCGCGCCGATCTGATGCTCGCGGACATAGTCGCTGTATGCCTTCAGCAGGCGGGCGTGATCGATGCGGTTGTGCTCCGGCGTCTTGTCAAGGCCGCAGGTCATCTGCTCGGTCTTTTCGAGATAGGCGGCCACTTCCCCGTCCGTATAGGTCTTGGCCTTGTCGATCAGCTCGCGCGCCTCGATCGCCTCCAGCTCCACGCCGAAGGCGTTCATCAGCTCGCTGTCCAGCGCGCGGCCGAAGCCAAAGCCCTGCGGCGTATGCCCCACGGCGGACATCTTCAGGCTGCGCATCTCTTTTTTGACGGCGGCAGCCTTTACCACGGCTTCGATCGTCTCTTTCGAGCGCTCCTCATTCGGCGCGCCGAAGAGATATTCAAAGCTGCGGTCGTCAAACGCGCGCAGCGCGTTCGCCGCGCTGTAAGCGCCGGTCAGCGAATTGAGACGCAGCCGTCCCCCGTCGATCACGGGCTCGCGCAGCGTCCAGAGCAGCATGGGGCAGTCAAAGCGGCGCAGCACCTCGGACATATAGGCGGCGTTGGCAAAGGTCAGATTCTGGAACACGATCAGATCCGGGCAGAGCGTGTCGAGATACGCGCGCAGATCGTCGAGATTCAGCAGCATCTTATCCGGCACCGTAAAGCGCTCGTCAATGCCTTTGAGCAGCGCCACGGAGGCGTCAAACTGCGCCTGCGCGCTCTCCAGATGGAAGGTCGGCACGCCGACCGGGATATAAACAGGAGAAAAGGTTTTCATGGAAAAGCCCTCCATACATTATTTTACTGTGTGAATTATCATAGTCCGCCCCGGCCTCGATGTCAACAGAAAAGCGAAAAAGATTTCCGTATTTTTCCGCGCTTCTCCCTTGACAAAGGCATGGTCAGGGATTACAATCCAATTAGTTAAACCTTTTAATCAAATTAGGAGGAATTGACATTGAACAAGGACTTAAGAGAACTCTGCAAGGATATCCGCTGTGATATCATGACCTGCATCGGTCACTTGGGCGTCGGTCACATCGGCGGCTGTTTGTCTGTCGTCGAGCTGCTGGCCGTTCTGTACTTTGAAGAGATGAACATCGACCCTGCCAACCCGAAGATGGAAGGCCGCGACCGCTTTGTCTGCTCGAAGGGTCACGCCGGCCCCGCCGTCTACGCCACGCTTTCCAACCGCGGCTACTTTGGCAAGGAAGAGCTGCTGACCCTCAACCAGGGCGGCACCCATCTTCCCAGCCACTGCGACATGAATCTTACGACCGGCATCGACATGACCACCGGCTCTCTCGGCCAGGGCTTCTCCTGCGCCGTAGGCGTGGCGCTCGGCTCGAAGCTTGCCAAAGACGGTGCCACCATCTACGCCCTCATCGGCGACGGTGAGTCTCAGGAAGGCCAGATCTGGGAGGCCGGCATGTTCGCCGCCTCGAAGAAGCTGTCCAACCTCATCGCTTTCACCGACTACAACAAGCTGCAGATCGACGACACCGTGGCCAAGGTCAACGACATCGCCCCGCTCGCCGACAAGTGGAAAGCCTTTGGCTGGAACGTGATCGACGTAGCCGACGGCAACGATGTCGACCAGGTCTCCGCCGCCGTGAAGCTGGCCAAGGCCAACCGCGGATCGGAAAAGCCCACCATGGTCATTCTCAACACCCGCAAGGGCTGCGGCGTCAAGTGGATCGAGGAGCTCGGTCCGGGCAACCACAACTGCCCCATCAGTGAAGAGCAGGCGGCCGCCGCCATCCGTGAAATCAGAGGGGAGGACTGAAACAATGGAAATGAGAGCTGTTTACGCCGAATGCCTGGCGAAATTCATGGAAGAGGACAAGCATGTCGTCGTCCTCGACGCCGACCTGGCCAAGGCCAGCGGCACCCGCAAGCTCTATGAGCAGTTCCCCGAGCAGATGTTTGACTGCGGCGTAGCCGAGCAGGATATGGCCTCTATCGCAGCCGGTCTTTCCAGCTATGGCTTCAAGCCCTGGATCGAGAGCTTCACGCCCTTTGCCACGCGCCGCATCTGCGACCAGATCGCGATCTCCATTTCCTATGCCAAGCAGAACGTCAAGATTGTCGGCACCGACCCCGGCATCTCCGCCGAGCTCAACGGCGGCACTCACATGAGCA
>CAMHER010000163.1 GCA_946184215.1 uncultured Clostridia bacterium
TTTGACGGCGGCTTTGCCATCGGCTGGCAGTCCATCATCGGCGACTATCTGCTGGCCTTCGCGGTGCTTGGCCTTGCCGGCCTCGCGCACGGCAAAAAGGCGGGCATCTTTACCGGCACGCTCATCGGCGGCTTCGCGCGTTTCCTCGTGCACTATGTCGTCGGCGCGACCGTCTGGGCGGAGTATATGCCGGAATCTTTTTTCGGCATGACGATGCACAGCCCCTGGTTTTACTCCTGCCTGTACAATCTCGCGTACATGCTTCCCAATATCGCGATCTGCCTGGCCGTGTTTGGGCTGCTGTACAAGCCCATGGGCAGGTATCTCCGCGGCGAGGACATCAAACGCGCGTGAGGCACACGAGAAAAACAAATTTTTGTTGACAGATTGTAATTTAATAAGGTATAATGACCACTCGGCGGCACCTGCCGCCGGGTGGATTTTTATCCGCCGGGATTTGTCAACTACTTTCCTCCCCCTTCGGGGAGAGGGATGTTGAGTATTATTGCTGAAAGGAGAAAACACAATGCTTCGTACCTACCAGCCCAAGAAGCTGCAGCGCAAGAAGGAGCACGGCTTCCGCAAGAGAATGGCGACCGCCAACGGCCGCAAGGTCCTCGCCCGCAGAAGAGCGAAGGGCAGAGCAAAGCTCAGCTACTGATTCCCCTTGAACAGCAGGTCTGAAAGATAAAGTTTTTTGAGGGCGGAGAGATCCGCCCTTTTGGGCGTTATCGAAAAAACCGCAGAGGTTTGCCATGAATGTCAGATGTACGTTGAAAAAGAACAGCGATTTCCGGCGTCTGTATGCCAGGGGCAAATCCAGCGTCAACCGGTATCTCGCCGTCTACTGCCGCCGCAACGGCCGCGGCGTGAACCGTCTGGGCTACACGGTGTCGGCCAAGCTCGGCGGCGCCGTCGTGCGCAACCGTGTCCGCCGCCGCCTGCGCGAGATCGTGCGCCTCAACGCCCCGTCCATGAAAACGGGCTGGGACATCGTTGTGGTGGCGCGCACCCGCGCGGTGGGATGTGAATACCGCGAGCTGGACCGCGCTTTTCTCGGCGCCTGCGCCGCGCTCGGCCTGATGCGGGAGGAGGAGAGATGAAGCAGCTGATGCTCTCCGCGATCCGCTTTTATCAGAAGCACATCTCGCCCTCACGCCCGCCCTGCTGCCGCTTTATCCCGACCTGCTCGCAGTACGCCCTCGAGGCCATCGAAAAATACGGCGCCCTCAAAGGAGGGTGGCTGGCCCTGAAGCGTATCTGCCGCTGTCACCCTTTTCACGGGAAGGACTATGACATCTATGACCCCGTACCGTGAGGAAAGCAAAAGAAGACGATTAACAAAGGAGACAAGCCTATGTGGGCCGCAATAACCAAACCCTTTGCATGGCTGTTTGTCTGGCTGTATAACCTGACAGGAAACTACGGCGTGGCGATTTTGCTCTTCGCCCTTGCCGTCAACCTGATCCTGACGCCCTTCCAGGCCAAAAGCAAGAAGGGCATGATGCGCCAGACCCGCCTGCAGCCCAAGCTGCAGGAGCTGCAGCGCCGCCATGAGGGGAACCAGCAGAAGCTCAATGAGGAGATGCAGAAGCTCTACCGGGAAGAGGGGGTCAACCCCATGTCCGGATGCCTCTGGTCCCTGATCCCGTTTCCCATTCTGATCGCACTCTACAGCGTCATCCGCCAGCCCTTCTCCCGCATGATGTTTGTGGCTGACGGCGTGCTGGACGCGGTACAGACCTTCTTCACCGAGAACGGCTGGTACACCGCTCCCGCCCGCGCCGACGCCTATGTGGAGATCAAGCTTGCCAATATCATGCACGAGCACTGGAACCAGACTGTCGAGCACCTGCAGGGGCTCGGCCTCTCCACCAAGGAGCTGGTCAACCTTGACTTCAACTTCCTCGGCATCAATCTGGGCAACGTGCCCTGGGATACGATGAAGCTGATCTTTGCCGGCACCGCCGCCATCAGCTTTGCCGTCATCGGTCTGGCGCTGATCCCGCTGATCTCCGCCGCGCTGTCCTGGCTGGGCATGAAGGTCGCCAATCTCTCCAACCCGCAGACCGGCGTTGACAAGGCCGCCCAGAGCCAGATGCAGACCATGAACCTGATGATGCCGCTGATGAGCCTTTGGTTCTGCTTCATCATGCCCGCCGCGATGGGCGTGTACTGGATCGGCAACAGCGTCTTCGGCATGATCCGCGACTTTGTGCTGACCAAGATTTATAAGAAGAAGCTGGACGAGGAGGATGCCGAGCGCACCGCCGCCCGCCAGGCCCGCGAGAAGGAGCTGGAGGAGCGCCGCCTGGAGACCGAGCGCCTGCGTGCCGAGGGCAAGACCGAGAAGAACGCCAACACCAGCAAGAAGAAGATCCAGCAGAACGAAAAGCAGCGCAACGCCGAGCGCAGCGCCGCCATCGCCAAGGAAGAGCGCGCCGCACGGCGCGAGATGCTCGGCATCAAGGACGCGGAAAAGCCCGCCTCCCAGGTCGGCAACCGCCGCTATGCGCGCGGCCGCGCCTATGTGCCGGACCGCTTCAGCAATCCCGAGAACGCCGAGGCAGCCACGCTGGCCGCGGCGGAGGAATCCGAGGGCAACGTCTCCATCGACGAGACCGTGGCCGAGGAGGTCCTTGCGCCCGAAAATGCCGCCGAGATCGTCGATGCGGCCGAGGGCAACGAACAGGAGAAGGAATAATATGATCAAATATCTGGAAAAATCGGGCCGCACGAGAGAGGAAGCTCTCGCTGCCGCCCTCTCCGAGCTCGGCATGAGCGAGGAGGAGATCCTCGGCAGCGAGCTGATCGAGCTGCCCAAGAGCGGTTTCTTAGGCATCGGCGCCAGGCCCGCGGTCATCCGCGTGAGCTATGAGGCGCCCGACGAGGTCGTCGAGGAAAAGCCCGCCGCCGCGCCGAAGGCCGAGAAGAAGGAAGCAGCTCCCGCGCCGAAGAAGGCGAAGGAAGAGAAAAAGGCCGCTCCCGCTCCCGCGCCGAAGGCCGAGAAGAAGCCGGCTCCCGTAGACGAGAGCGCCGATTTCGCCGCCGTCCGCAGCTTTATCGAGGGCCTGATGGAACGCATGGGCATCGACGCCCAGATCGACATCTCCCGGCGCGACAACGGCGGGATCAACGTCAACCTCTCCGGCAGCGGTATGGGCGCCATCATCGGCCGCCGCGGCGAGACGCTGGACGCGATCCAGCACCTGACCAACTATGTCGTCAATCACGACAGCGACAAGCACATGCACATTTCCGTCGACGCCGAGAACTACCGCGCCAAGCGCGAGGAGTCGCTGACCAAGCTGGCCGAAAAGATGGCCGAAAAGGCGATCAAGTACAAGCGCAGCATGGCGCTTGAGCCGATGAACTCCTATGAGCGCCACGTGATCCACACGGCGCTGCAGAACTACGAGGGCGTCACCACCGCCTCCACCGGCGCCGAGCCCAACCGCCGCGTCGTGGTCAGCTATGTCCGCGGCGAACAGAACGACAGCAACAAGCCCCAGAGCCGCGAGTGGGCTTGATCGGACAGGTATTCGTCGGAATCCTTCACGGTCTTTCCGGCCAAATCCACGCCGGACTTCGTTGACGGCCTTGAACATATATTCCCATTATGTCCTGCGGCCGTCGCCTTGCCCGACACGGATTTCTCTCGGAAATCCCGCAAAGCCTTCCTCCTCATCCCTGTCTTTTGTGCCTGCCACAGTTCACATTCCTGCTTAAACCATCATCATTACGGGAGGAATCCACCATGTATTTTGAAAAAATCAGAGACGTTCTGGCCAAGCAGTTTGAGCTTGACCCCGAAACCATCACCGCCGAGACCAACCTCATCGACGACATCGGCGCGGACTCCCTCGACGTGGTCGAGCTGATCATGGCGCTGGAGGATGAATTCGGCGTCAAGATCTCCGATGACGACGCGGCGAAGCTGACCACGGTCGGCCGTATCTGCGAGTATCTCGACGCGCTGAAGTAATTTGTCCGAAAATAAAAAACGGTCTCTTTTCCGGTTCGGGAAAGAGACCGTTTTTTGCGAAAGACGACAAGCCGGGCCGCGGGAAAAGAGGACATTTCATCCAGTTTCACCAATTGACTTTACACCCGGACACTTCTATAATTTAAAGCAAGCAAGGTGAAAGGAGACCGCATCCATGGTCCGTACGTCCGGCAACAGCATGATGATGGGTATGATGCGCATGGGCAGCATGTGCATGATGATGCGCGCGCAAAAGTCTCCGCTCACCGACAGCATACCCGCTTGATTTTATCGTAATTCAAACCGGGGAGCCGTGTGGGCTCCCCGGTTTTTCTTTTTGGCTTGCTTTTACTTCTCTGCCCGGCAAGCCTGATTTATGGGAAGCATCGGAAGGAAACAGCATGATCGAAATCAGACACTTGAACAAGACCTACCGCACCGCCGAAAAGGACATCGTCGCGCTCGAGGATATCAACCTCACGATCCGCGACGGCGAGATCTTCGGCATCATCGGCCTCTCCGGTGCGGGCAAGAGCACGCTGGTGCGCTGCATCAATCTGCTCGAGCAGCCCAGCGCCGGCGAGGTGATCGTCGACGGCGAGAGCATCACGGCCCTGCCGCGCAGAGAGCTCCTGAAGCTCCGCCGCTCCATCGGCATGATCTTTCAGGGCTTCAACCTGCTTGAGCAGCGCAGCGTGCTGCGCAACGTCTGCTTCCCGCTGGAGATCGC
>CAMHER010000164.1 GCA_946184215.1 uncultured Clostridia bacterium
CCAAGACTCCTCCTGCCGCCCTTCTGATCAAGAAGGCCTGCGGCATCGAGACCGCTTCCGGCGTCCCCCAGAGAGACAAGGTCGCGACCATCAGCAAGGAAGATGTCCGCAAGATCGCCGAGCAGAAGATGCCCGACCTCAACTGCACCGACATCGAATCCGCGATGAGCATGATCGCCGGCACTTGCCGCTCCATGGGCGTCGTCGTCGGCGACTGAGCGGACGGCCTCAAACGTGGGAGGATTTCATCCATCCGACTTTTAACCACATTTTTAGGAGGAAACAAAATTGTTTAGAGGTAAAAATTATAAAGAGAGCGTAAAGCTCATTGACAAGCAGGCGCTTTATGATCCGCAGGAGGCTCTTGCCCTCGTCTGCAGCGCCAGCAAGGCCAAGTTCGACGAGACCGTCGAGCTGCACGTCAAGCTCGGTGTTGACGGCCGTCACGCCGACCAGCAGGTCCGCGGCGCCATCGTGCTGCCCAACGGCACCGGCAAGACCGTCCGCGTCCTGTGCTTCTGCCCGCCCGAGCAGGTGGACGACGCCCTCGCGGCCGGCGCCGACTATGCCGGCGGCATGGAGTACGTCGAGAAGATCCAGAAGGAGAACTGGTTCGAGTTCGACACCGTCATCGCCAACCCCAAGATGATGGGCACCGTCGGCCGTCTCGGTAAGATCCTCGGCCCGAAGGGCCTCATGCCTTCCCCCAAGGCCGGCACCGTCACCCCGAACGTGGCCCAGGCCGTCAAGGAAGCCAAAGCCGGTAAGGTCGAGTACCGTCTGGACAAGACCAACATCATCCACTGCCCCATCGGCAAGGTCAGCTTCGGCGCCGAGAAGCTCTTCGAGAACTACTCCGCCCTGATCACCGCCATCATCAAGGCCAAGCCCGCCACGGCCAAGGGCCAGTATATCCGTTCCTGCGTCACGGCCTCCACGATGGGCCCCGGCGTCAAGATCAACGCCCAGAAGCAGCTGTAATCAGCCTGTCAGCATCCGCTCTCTGACCATCTGTCAGAGAGCGGTTTTTGTATTATTAAGGAATCTAAAACTTTTTCCCCGGCCGTGGACATTTTCCCCCCGCCGCGATATAATGATCATCGAAAGCATTTCCTTATGTATGATTCTGTCGTTATGAGGTTGTTTCTATGAATTCCGGAAAAATCAAAGCGGTGCTTTTTATCATCGTTTTTCTTCTTGTCACGGCGGTAGTGGCCTCCTGGTTCGTCAGCCGCGATCCGGCGGAGGAGGATCTGACCGTGCCTGCGGCCAATGTTGACGGGAACGGCGACGGCGTGAGTGTGGATGACACCAGCGTCGTCATCACGCCGGAGCCCACAGTGGTGCTGCTGACGCCCCAGCCGAAGGTGACGCCCTCCCAGCCGGCTCCTACGCCCCGGCCCACCCCGGTCCCCACGCCCGTTCCTACGCCGGTGCCCACCCCGGTCCCCACGCCGGAGCCCGTTTACGGCGAGACGCTGGGCAGCGGCAGCTTTTCCTCCCAGTACGGCCTTGGGATCGACCTGGCGGTGGACTGGACGGTGGTCACGGTCAACGCGAATGAGGTCAGCGTGACCGTGACCGCCAAGGTCGCCTCCCGGGCGCTGCATTCCGGCTCGATGCCCCTGGGCTTCAGTGTCGGCGGGCAGTATCTGACCGTCAGCGGCAGCGAGGTTCATTACGACGGCGCGGATCTGGTCTATCACACGCTGGGCACCCAGACCTTCACGGTCTCCGCCCCCGCGGGACAGACCACCTCGATCCCCGTGCAGGCCAACTGGCAGTTCAACGGCAACTACGGCGATACCTCCGTGCCTGTGCTGGAGTGCGGCGGCTATATCAACATCACGAGACAGTAAACACAAGCGGGCCGGGAAGACGCCGGCCCGCTTTCAACCGGAGGTTCCCGCCATGACCGAGCTTTCCCGCGAGATCCTGCGCGACTGGCAGGTGCGCAAGACGAAAGAACAGAAGACGCGCTTCATCGCCTTTTTGCAGGAGCGTTTGCCGGGCCTGCGGGTGGAGGAGGGCGGTCTGCCCCGCTGCCGCAACCTGGTGCTGGGTGACCCCGAGAGCGCCGACGTTGTCTTCTCCGCCCATTACGACACCTGCGCGCGTCTGCCCTTTCCGAATTTCATCACGCCGAAGAACCTTGTGATCTATCTTTTGTATCAGCTGCTGATCCTTCTTCCCTTCTTTGCGCTGGGCGCTCTGGCGGCCTTTGTGCTGGTCCGGCTTGGCGTCGACGGCCCGCTGTCGTTTTTCCTGGGCTGGATCGCCGCCTTCGGTCTGATTCTGTATGTGTTCCTCCTCGGCCCGGCCAATCCCCACACGGTCAACGACAACACTTCCGGCGTGGTGACGCTCTGTGAGCTGATCGAAGCTCTGGACGAGGACGAGCGGGCGCGTTGCGCCTTCGTCTTCTTCGACCATGAGGAGAGCGGGCTCTTCGGCTCGGCCCTTTTTGCCTCAAAGCACAAAAAGGCCATGAAGGGCAAGCTTCTTATCAACTTTGACTGTGTCTCCGACGGAGACGAGCTCCTGTTTGTCCAGAGCGGAAGGGCTAAACGCAGCGCCGGCGCCGCGCTTGCGGAGGCCTTTTCTCCCACAGCCGACAAGCGTTCGATTATCACCGGCCCGCTCGGCGCCTTCTACCCCTCGGACCAGGTGAATTTTCCCTGCGGCGTGGGCGTGGCGGCGATGAATCGCTCGCCGCTGCTGGGGCTGTACATGTCGCGCATCCACACCGCGCGCGACACGGTCTGCGACGAGCGGAATTTTTCCTTTCTCGTCGAGGGAGCACGGCGTTTTCTGCGCCGGTATCATCCGTAAAAGCGATTGACGAAACGGCAGGCCCGACGGTATAATGGGCCTGCCGATTTTTATGCGCGGAGATGAGAGAGATGCGTACGCAGGAACAGATAAACGAAATCGTACGGCTGCTGCTGGCCCAATACCCGGAGGCCAGCTGCACACTGGACTACGGCAAAGACTATGAGCTTTTGTTTTCGGTGCGCCTTGCCGCCCAGTGCACCGACGAGCGCGTCAACCAGATCACGCCCGCTCTGTTCGCACGCTTCCCGACGCTGGAGGCCTTTGCCGCAGCCGACGTGGAAGAGGTGGAGAAATACGTCCACGCCTGCGGCTTTTTCCGCGCCAAGGCGCGCGACATCGTCGCCTGCGCGCAGGTGCTGCTGGAAAAGCACGGCGGGAAGGTGCCCGGCACGATGGAGCAGCTCACCGCGCTGCCCGGCGTGGGCCGCAAGACCGCCAACCTGATCCTGGGCGACGTGTTCCGCGTGCCGGGCAGCGTGGTGGTGGATACGCACTGCATCCGCCTGTCCAACCGCATGGGGCTGGTCGATGGCTTAAAGGAACCCGAAAAGATCGAAAAAGCCCTTCGAAAGGTGCTGCCGCCGGAGCGGTCGAGCGACTTCTGCCACTGTCTGGTGCTGCACGGCCGCGCCGTGTGCGACGCGAGAAAGCCCCTGTGCGAGAGCTGCTGCGTGCGGCATCTGTGCCAGCACTTTTCGGGCTGAAAGTTTCTGGCTTCCCCACGCACGGGGAAGGCTATAAGGAAAGGAGATTGGAATATGACGAATCAACAGAAGTTGAAAAAACTCTTTGCCCGCCTCGATGAGATCGACGCCTACGGGCGCAGCATCGGCAAGCTGAGCTTTGACATGGAGTGCTGCGCGCCCGAGGAGGGCATCGCCAGGGCCGGCGAGGATATGGCCGTGCTGGGCAAGCAGATCCACAAGCTGACCCACGACAAGCGCTTTGAGGCTCTGATCGAGGAGCTGCACGCGGACAGCGAGGGGCTGACGGCGGTGCAGAAGAAGGCCGTGGAGCATCTCTATGACGGCTACGCCCGCTCGAAGAACATCTCCGCCAAGCTCTCCTACGAGATGGATCTGGCCTCCAACAAGGCCTACGGCGACTGGCTGCGGGCCAAGAAGAGCAACGATTTCTCGCTCTTCCGCGACTCCCTCGAGGCGCTGATCCGCTATACACGCATCGGCATCGACCTGCGGGACGAGAAGAAGGCCACCTATTACGACACCTGCCTCGACGACATTGAAAAGGGCGGCAGCATCGCGCAGCTGGACGCCTTCTTCGCCGCGCTCAAGGCACGGATCGTCCCCCTGCTGCAGCGCATCGTGGAGGAGGGAAAGCCGATCCGCGAGGACTTCATGTCCCGCCCGGTGCCGATCCCCGCGCAGGAGGCCATGTCGAAATACCTCCTCGAGCTGGAGGGGCTGCGGCAGAGCGCGCTGGTGCTGATGACGACCGAGCACCCCTTTACGACCAACTTCGGCAACCACGACGTGCGCGTGACGACGCACTACCACGAGGACAGCTTCATCTCCAACGTCTTCACGACGCTGCACGAGGGCGGCCACGCGCTGTTCATGCAGTTAGAGCCGCAGGAGCTGCACGACGAGCACTGCGCCAACAACATGTCCAACGCCATGCACGAGACGATCTCGCGCTTTTACGAGAATCTGATCGGCCGCAGCGAGGCCTTTATCCATTACGTCACGCCCAAGATCCGCGAGCTGTCCGGCGGCATTTTTGACGACATCTCCGAGCGTGAGCTGTATGAGGCCGTCAATGTCGCGCGCCCCAGTCTGATCCGCACCGAGGCCGACGAGCTGAGCTACTGCCTGCACATCCTGATCCGCTATGAGCTGGAAAAGGCCT
>CAMHER010000165.1 GCA_946184215.1 uncultured Clostridia bacterium
TTCGGCACGATCGACACCTGGCTGATCTGGAAGCTGACGGACGGCCACGTCCACGTCACCGACCAGACCAACGCCAGCCGCACGATGCTCTACAACATCCACGACCTCTGCTGGGATCCCGAACTGCTTGAGCTGCTCGACATCCCCGCGTGCATGCTGCCGGAGGTCAAGCCCTCGAGCTATGTGTACGGCTACAGCTCCTTTGAGCTCTACGGCGGCGAGATCCCGATCTCCGGCGCCGCGGGCGACCAGCAGTGCGCTCTGTTCGGCCAGTGCTGCTTCAAGCCCGGTGAGATGAAGAACACCTACGGCACGGGCTGCTTCCTTCTGATGAACACCGGCCGCGAGCCCGTTATGAGCCGCAGCGGCCTTGTCACGACGATCGCCGTCGGCTTTGAGGATCATGTGGAATATGCTCTGGAGGGCAGCGTGTTCGTCGCCGGCGCGGCGATCCAATGGCTGCGCGACGAGCTGGCCGTCATCACCAACGCCAAGGAGAGCCAGCAGTTTGCCGAATCCGTGCCCGACAGCGCGGGCGGCTATGTTGTGCCGGCCTTCACGGGTCTCGGCGCGCCGTACTGGTCCCAGCGTGCCCGCGGCGCGATCGTCGGGCTGACCCGCGGCTTCGGCCGCGCGCACCTGATCCGCGCAACGCTCGAATCCCTCGCCTATCAGGCCAACGACATCATCACCGCCATGGAGCAGGATTCCGGCATTCCCATCAAGGGTCTGAAGGTGGACGGCGGCGCCTGTGCCAACAACTTCCTCATGCAGTTCCAGAGCAGCATCACCGACTGTGAGGTCTACCGCCCCAAGTGCATCGAGACAACGGCGCTCGGCGCGGCGTATCTCGCGGGTCTGGCCGTCGGCTACTGGACGAGCCTGGCCGACATCCGCGAAAACTGGGCGATCGACCGCGTCTTTTCCTCCGAGATGGAGGACGACGAGCGCCACGAACTGCTGCACGGCTGGCACAAGGCCGTCCGCTGCGCGCTGACCTGGGCCGACGAGGACGAGGATATCTGAGATTTTGAGAATTTAGTTTTTAGTTGAGGTCGATATGGATTATACGAAGCTAAAAAACTGTGAACTGTTCCTCTTTGACATGGACGGCACCTTGTATTTGGGCGACGAGGTGTACGACGGGGCGCGTGAGCTGATGTTTGATTTCCCGCGCATGGGGAAACAATACATCTATCTTACGAACAACTCCTCCCGCGCGGGCGAGGATTACATTACCCGCCTGCGCCGCCTGGGCTTCCCCTGTGAGCGGGAAAACGTCTTTACCTCCGGTATGGCCACCGGCATGTACCTCAACCAGCACCACAAGGGCGCAAGCGTGTACATCGCCGGGACGAAGGCCTTCCACCGGGAGCTGAAAAGCTATGGCATCCACCTTGTCAACGACGAGCTGGGCCACACGGACGCCGACACGGTCGACGTGGTCGTCCAGGGCTTTGACACCGAGCTTGTCTACGAAAAGCTTGAGCGCGCCTGCCACTTCCTGCGCCGCGGCGCGGCCTTTATCGCGGCCAACCCCGACTGGGTCTGCCCCATGCCCGCGGACGAAGTGCTGCCTGACTGCGGCAGCATCTGCGCTCTTTTGACTGCCTCCAGCGGGAAGGAGCCCACCTATATCGGCAAGCCCAACCGCAACATGGTCGACGTGATCTCGGCCATGACCGGCATCCCCAACGAGAAGATCTGCTGCGTGGGCGACCGGCTCTATACCGACATCGCCGTGGCGCAGAACGCCGGTGCGGTGAGCGTGCTGGTGCTCTCCGGCGAGACAAGCGCGGAGATGGCCGCGGCCGCCGAGCGGCAGCCCGACTATATCCTGCCCAGCGTCAAAGAGCTGCACGAGATCATCCGCTGAAGCTTTATCTGTTTTTTGTCCGATCCGCCCCGTGCCTGCCGCGGGGCGGATTTGATGCACCAATCTTTTTGAGAGTAATCATATGAAACTGACCTTTCTTTTCCCGTTTTTTACCGCGCTGCTGATCACGGGCTTTTTCTGCCTGCTGCCGCCGCTTAGAAGCTGCGCGCTGCCAAAACGCCGCGCGAGCGAAAGCCGCGGAGAAACGCGCGGCGAGACGCTCGCCGTCGTGCTCATCACGCTGCTGTACGCCATTGTCGCCTTTTCCCATCTCGGCAATACCAAAGCGCCGCAGACCTCCCATGTTTTCTCCGAGGGGGAGAGCATCACGCTGGAGCTGGACGGTGAATACGAGATCTCCCGCGCGATGGCACGCAGCGTGATCGGCACGGGCGGCTATACCGTCTCCCTGTCCGCGGACGGCGAGCAATTCACTGACGCCGCGGAGTTTGAGCAGAACTATGTCGCGCTCTTAAAATGGCACGACCTGGCACTCTCCGGCCGGGCGCGCTATGTGCGTCTCACCGCCTGGGGAGGGCCTGAGCTGGCTGAACTGACGCTCTTTGACGAGACCGGCGCGGCGCTGCCCTGGCGGACGGTGAGCGTGCTGACGGACGAGCAATCTCTCACGCCCGAAAAATCCAACTTTATGAACTCCAGCTATTTTGACGAGATCTACCACGCCCGCACGGCGCTGGAGCATATGCGCGGCATGAGTCCCTATGAGATCTCCCACCCGCCGCTGGGCAAGCTGCTGATCGCGCTGGGCATGGCGCTCTGGGGCATCACGCCCTTCGGCTGGCGCTTTTCCGGCACGCTCTTCGGCATTTTGATGCTGCCGCTCGTCTACGCCTTTGCCCGGCGGCTCTTCGGCCGGGGCAGCGTGAGCGTCTGCTGCACGGTGCTGCTTGCCGCCGATTTCATGCACTTTGTCCAGACGCGCATCGCCACGATCGACACCTACGGCGTGTTTTTCACGCTGGCCATGTATTATTTCCTGTATCGCTGGCTCTTCCCCGAGAGCGGCGACGGCCTTTCCCCCGCTCCCGCTGAGGGGCGCTCGTCAGACCTCGCGCTCTGCGGCATCTGCTTCGGTCTCGGCGCGGCCTGCAAGTGGACCTGTCTCTATGCCGGGGCGGGTCTGGGTGTGATCTGGGCGCTGCACTGGGTCTTCCGCCTTGTGCGCGAGAAAAGAAAGGCGCTTGGAGCGCTGGGAAAAAACATTCTCTTCTGCCTCTGCTTCTTCGTGCTGATCCCCGCGCTGATCTACTATGTTTCCTACTCCCCCTACGGCGCGGCCAAAGGGCTTTCCGGAATCGGCATGTACTTCCAAAGAGACTATCTCCAGACTGTGCTGGACAACCAGGGCTATATGTTCCGCTACCACAGCGGCGTGAACGCCACGCATCCCTATTCCTCCCGCTGGTACCAGTGGATGCTGGATATCCGCCCGATCCTGTATTACCTCGATTACAACGGTCCGGCGCGCTCCAGCTTCGGCGCCTTCACGAACCCTGTGCTGTGCTGGGGCGGGCTGATCGGGTTGTTCGTGCTGGCCTTCTGCGCACTCTTCCGCCGGGAGAAAAAGGCGCTGTTCCTGCTGCTGGGGTATCTGGCGCAGCTCGTGCCTTGGATGTTCATCACGCGGATCACCTTTGCCTATCACTATTTCCCCTGTTCGGTCTTCCTGGTGCTGGTGCTGGGCTATGTCTTCAGCCTGATGCGGGACAATCTTAAACGCTGGCGCATCCCGGTCTGGGGCTTTACAGCGCTCGCCGCGGCGGTCTTTGCGTTCTTCTATCCCGCGCTCCGGGGCGCGGAGATCAACACCCGTACCGCCTCGCTGCTCTATCGCTGGCTGCCGACCTGGCCGTTTTGATTTAAGCAAACGATGACCCATACGTCTTCGGCGCCTTGCGGACCATTTGCGCCCTGCCTTCGTCCCTTTTTCTCGACATACACAAAGTATGCCATCGAAAAAGCGCCTTTGCCAGAACACAAATTCTCTCGCAATTCGCCCTTGACGCATGGATCATCGTTTACTTATTACTTGCTTTTTTCGCCAAGATGGGATAACATAAAGATACAACCTATACCGATGGGAGGCCTGCCCCGTGAAATGTCCCCGCTGCGGAAGCGAAATGACGCTTGATTCTCACCGCAAGTACGCCGTTCACATGTGCTATGAGTGCGGCTATATCGAAGGACGCACCAACGACGTCAAGCCCGGCATCAAGAATTATGAGCGCATCCGGTCATTGAATTACAACGAACTGACAGCCTTTATCTCCTCCGGCCTCGGTGTGGACGCCGACAAGGTCCACGCCTGGCTCGGCAAAACCGAATAAACAGCAAAAAAGCCTGAGCGGCTATGCCGCTCAGGCTTTTTTGCTTTCTCTTACTTTTACTTTACGATCAGACGGGTCATGCGCGCCAGTGTCAGACGGTTGCGGATCGCGGAAGAGATGTCGAGGAAATCGTCCTTGACGGCGGGGTCGATCTCCAGCTCTTCGAGAGAATGCTTCGCGCCGATCTTCGTGTAGAGCGCGATCAGCTCCTCGGCGGTCGGGATCGCGGAGATGATCTCGCGGATCTCCTGCCAGTGGGCCTTGATGTTCTCGGGCGGGAAGGTCTTGAGCACATCGTTCTCGTTCTCCTTGAGAATGCCGTCCGCGAGCGGGCCGAACACGTCGCGCACCCACTGCTCGTCGATCGGCTCAAAGGGCTTGACCTCGATCGTCTCGCGCTCGGCCAGCTTGTGATAGGCCTCGGCGCACAGGATCGTGCCGACGCCGACGCACTCGCCGTGCAG
>CAMHER010000166.1 GCA_946184215.1 uncultured Clostridia bacterium
AGGTCAAGGGTCTGACCGTGCGCAACATCGAGGGCATCGTCAAGCTCGACGACGTCTCCTTCATCGCCAACTCCGGCGAGATCCTGGGCATCGCGGGCATCTCCGGCTGCGGCCAGAAGGAGCTGCTCGAGGCCATCGCCGGTCTCCAGCCGGTGGAAAGCGGCTCGATCAGCTATATCGAGGACGACGGCAGCCGTGAAGAGCTGCTGGGCAAGGATCCCCTTGCCATCGCGGAGATGGGCGTCGCCCTCTCCTTCGTGCCGGAGGACCGCCTGGGCATGGGCCTTGTCGGCAACATGGACCTTTCCGATAACATGATGCTCCGCTCCTTCCGCCGCGGACACGGCCTGTTTACCGACCGCCGCAGCCCCAAAAAGCTGGCGGAGACCGTTGTGCAGGAGCTGGAGGTCTCCACCCCGAGCGTTTCGACGCCGGTGCGCCGTCTCTCCGGCGGCAACGTGCAGAAGGTGCTTGTCGGCCGCGAGATCGCAAACGCCCCCACCGTGCTGCTGACGGCCTACGCCGTGCGCGGACTGGATATCAACTCCTCCTACACGATCTATGATCTGATCAACCGCCAGAAGGCCGCGGGCGTCGCCGTCATCTACGTCGGCGAGGATCTGGACGTCCTGCTAGAGCTGGCCGACCGCATCCTCGTCCTCTGCGGCGGAAAGGTCAGCGGTATCGTACCCGGCCGCGGCGCGAAGAAGCGTGAGGTCGGCATGATGATGACGAAGCTGGGAGGTGCCAAAGATGAATAATCGCCCGCGCGAGCCTCTGTTCCACATCACCAAGCGTGGCACACTGCGCTGGTACCAGGCCTGGGCCATCCGCGGCGGCGCGCTGCTGTTGGCGCTGATCGTCTGCGGCATCATCACCTCCTCCGTCACCGGGGAGGATCCGATCCAAGTTTATGTGGCCATTTTCAAGGGATCCTTCGGCACGCCGCGCAAATTCTGGGTCCTGACGCAGAACATTGCCATGCTGCTGTGCGTATCGCTTGCCGTTACGCCCGCCTTCCGCATGCGCTGCTGGAATCTCGGCGGCGAGGGTCAGGCTCTGATCGGCGGTCTTGCGGCCGCGGCCTGCATGATCCTGCTGTCCGACTCTCTTCCCGGCTGGGCCGTTATCGTCTGCATGACCGTCACAAGCGTCCTCGCCGGCGCGATCTGGGCGGCCGTCCCCGCTTTCTTCAAGGCCCGCTTCAACACCAACGAAACGCTCTTCACGCTGATGATGAACTATGTTGCGATGCAGCTTGTAGCCTATTACTGCGTCGTATGGGAATCTCCCAAGGGCTCGGGCAACATCGGCATCATCAACCCCAACAGCCACATCGGCTGGTTCCCGCAGATCGGCACCAACAAGTATCTGCTGAACATCATCATTGTCGCGCTTGTCTGTGTGGCGATGTATATTTACCTGAACTACTCCAAGCACGGCTATGAGATCGCCGTCGTGGGCGAGAGCGAACGCACCGCCCGCTATGTCGGCATCAAGGTCGACCGCGTCATCATCCGCACGATGCTGCTCTCCGGTGCGGTCTGCGGTCTGGCAGGTCTTCTGCTCGTCGGCGGCACAAACCACACGCTCACCACAAGCATCGTCGACGGCCGCGGCTTTACCGCCGTCATGGTCTCGTGGCTGGCCAAGTTCAACCCGATCTGGATGATCCTTACAAGCTTTCTGCTGGTCTTTCTGGACCGCGGCGCAAGCGAAATCGCCACGAGCTTTTCACTTAACCAGTCCTTCGGCGATATTCTGACCGGCATCATCCTGTTTTTCATCATCGGAAGCGAGTTCTTTATCAACTATCAGCTCAAATTCCGCAAGAGCGCCGGAAAGGAGGACAAATAAGTCATGTTCGACATCGTATCCTTCATTCCCCGTGCGATCGTCCAGGGCATCCCGCTTCTGCTTGGCAGCACCGGCGAGACCTTGACCGAAAAATCCGGCAATCTCAACCTCGGCATTCCCGGAATCATGTACGTCGGCGGCATCAGCGGCGTTATCGGCTCGTTTTATTACGAGCAGGCCGCCGGAAGCGGCTTCAACCCGACGCTCGGGGTCCTGATCCCGCTTGTCTGCTGCCTGTTCGGGTCCCTGCTGATGGGGCTTTTGTACTGCTTCCTGACCGTCACGCTGCGCGCCAACCAAAACGTCACCGGCCTGGCGCTGACCACCTTCGGCGTAGGCTTTGGCAACTTCTTCGGCGGCTCGCTGATCAAGCTCTCCGGCAGCTCGCTGCCCTCCATCATTCTCTCCGCCACCAGCAACGCCTTCCGCCGCAGTCTCCCGGCGGCCGAGCGTCTGGGCTGGTTTGGCAAAATCTTCCTCAGCTACGGCTTTCTCGCCTATGTGGCGGTGATCATTGCGCTTGTTGCCTCATATTTCCTTAACCGCACCCGCACGGGCCTGCATCTGCGCGCCGTGGGCGAGAGCCCCAACACCGCGGACGCCGCCGGCGTCAACGTGGCGCGCTATAAATACGTCGCCACCTGCATCGGCTCGATGATCGCGGGCCTCGGCGGGCTGTACTATGTGATGGACTACGCCTCCGGCGTGTGGGCCAACGACGCCTTCGGCGACCGCGGCTGGCTTGCCATCGCGCTGGTCATCTTCACCGTGTGGCGCCCGAACGTGGGCGTGCTGGCCTCGTTCCTGTTCGGCGGACTGTATATCGTCCACATGTACATCCCCTCCGGCATGAACCTGGCCGTCAAGGAGCTGTACAAGATGCTGCCCTACGTGGTCACGACCATCGTGCTGGTCATCACCTCGATGCAAAACCGCCGCGAGAACCAGCCCCCCGCCTCGCTGGGCCTGCCCTACTTCCGCGAGGAGCGCTGATTTCGTTTTCAGCCTTTCGTTTTCCGAAAAAGCCCGGTGCCGCAAGGCGCCGGGCATGCTCCTTGTCCTTTACTTTCTTTCGCTAACGTGCTAAATTTATAAAAACCATGTACAGGGAGGGACCCTCATGCTTTGTGAGAACATCGCCCGCGCCGCCGACGGCGCGCTGCTCTTCGCCGGCCAGAGCGTGAACGCGCTGGCGGACACCTACGGCACGCCGCTGTATCTGATGGACGAGGATCGCATCCGCCGCAACTGCCGGATGTACCGCGCGGCCTTCCGCGACGCCTTCGGTGAGGACGCGCTGCCGCTTTATGCGGGCAAGGCCGCCTCCTTCCGGCAGATCTACCGCATTATGGCCGAGGAGGGACTGGGGATCGACGCGGTCTCCCCGGGCGAGATCGGCACGGCCCTTTCCGCGGGCTTTCCGGCGGAGGAGATCTACTACCACGGCGACGGCAAGACCGACGCGGACATCGCCTACGCGCTTGACAGGGGCGTGGGCTGCTTCATCGTGGACAACGGCGACGAGCTGATCTCCCTGTCCGAGCAGGCCGCCGCGCGCTCGCTGCGCCAGAAGGTGCTGCTGCGCATCACCCCGGGCATCGACCCGCACACCTACCACGCGGTCAACACCGGCGCGGTGGACGTGAAGTTTGGCGTGCCCGTCGAGACCGGGCAGGCCATGGAGTTTGTCCGCGCCGCGCTGGGCATGAAGAGCCTTGAGGTGGCGGGGCTGCACTGCCACGTCGGCTCGATGGTCTTCGACGAGGACGTGTTCCTGCGCACGATCGATCTGATGGTCGGCTTCATGGCCGACGTGCGCGATGAGCTGGGCTTCGTCTTCCGCGAGCTGAACGTCGGCGGCGGCTATGGCGTGCGCTACACGGACGACGACCCGATGGCGGACATCCCCGCGCGCATCGGCGAGGTCGGCGCGCGTCTGAGACGCCGCATCGCGGAGGCAGGCCTTCCGCTGCCGCGCTTTCTGATGGAGCCGGGGCGCAGCATCGTGGCCGACGCGGGCATGACGGTCTACACCGTGTGCAGCGTCAAGCGCATCCCCGGCTACAAAAGCTATGTGATCACCGACGGCGGTATGACCGACAACCCGCGCTACTGTCTCTACGGCGCTGCCTACACGGTGCTGCACGCCGCGCCGCGCGGCAAGCTGCGCGCGATCTTCGACCTCGCGGGGCGCTGCTGCGAGAGCGGCGATATCATCCAGCCGGCGATCAGTCTGCCCGCCGCCACCTGCCGCGGCGACCGCATCGCGGTCTGCACGACCGGGGCCTACAATTTCTCGATGGCCTCGAATTACAACCGCTTCGGCCGGCCGCCCCTCGTCATGCTGCGCGGCGGCGAGAGCTACCTCGCCGTGCGCCGCGAAACGGTCGAGGACGTCCGCGCGCTGGATCTGTAAGAGACTGAAAGCAAAATGCGCCCCGCTCTGTACGAGCGGGGCGCGTTTGTATCTGGGTTTGTTCTGCGGAATCAGAACTTGCCGAGGGAGCCGGAGTTCTCCTGGTTCGGCATGTACTCGTCGCGCTTGCCGGGGAGGATGGCGTTGAGGAGGATGCCGACGATCGAGGCGATCGCGAGACCGGACAGGGCGATGTTGACGTTGCCGATGGCGAAGGAGACCGCGCCGGCGTCGGAGAAGTTCACACCCAGCGCCAGGCCGAGGATGACGGCCGCGACGATGACGTTGCGGGACTTCTGGAAGTCGGTGTGGTTCTCGACCATGTTGCGCACGCCGACTGCGGAGATCATGCCGTAGAGGATGATCGACACGCCGCCGATCGTGGCCGCGGGCA
>CAMHER010000167.1 GCA_946184215.1 uncultured Clostridia bacterium
AGTCCGCTGTAGGCGTATTCGCCGTCATCCCAGGCCAGGATCGTGGAGGAGTAATAACCGTGGCGTCTGCCGTCCAGGTTGATGCCGATGGGGCTGTTCTGGAGCAGTTGTCCGCCGCTCGCCTGCGGGGCGAGGTACTTATCTTCGTATTGGTTGTACAGCTCATAATAGAAGTTGGGGTCGTTCGTTCCTTCCCAGGTGTACTCGGTGAAGTTCCAGAGCATCGTGTTGAGCTGACTTCCGACCCACTGGATCAAGTCGCCGCTTTCATAACAGCGGACGAGCGAGCCGTCATGGTCGATGGCATAGAACTCGTACTTCTTATCCTGCTCATTCCATGCGCGTGTGTAGACGATGACGCGTGCGCCGTCCCTCACGCTCTGTGTGTCGGAAATGCTCACCTTCTGGGCCGAGTAGATTCGGAAGTAATCCTGGGTGAGTTCGGACAAATCGACCAAATAGAGCCACTCGCTGCCCACGCTGCCGCCCACGTTGAAGCCTGTCGAGGCCTGGCCGCTGTAGGTCAGCGTTTTGCCGTTGGCGGTCAAAGAGATCTGGCCCGCATGAATGCCCGTTCCGGGAAGGAGCTGAAGCTGCGCGGGCGTATCGCTCAGAGTCAGGCCGTCAGGGCTGATCTGGAGATACTTGGCGCTTCCGTCCACCGTTGCGCTCAGGGTGTAGAAATCGTCCTCCACCCAGGTAAAGCGCCACATGGTAATGTCGCTGTCATTGGGGACGAAGAGCTTATCCTCGTTGTTGCTCTTGTGCGTCATGACCGTCAGGGCCTTAGCATCCAGGGTGTTGGCCCCGGAAGAGCTTGCCATCATGGCCTTGCCGGAGGCAGCCCCGTTCCAGCTCATCAGGCCATAGGATTTCCCGTTGAATCCATACGGGTCCTCGGTAAGGCCCGAGGCCTGTTTGTGCCAGAATGCGATCTTGCTGCCTTTGTTGTCCTGGTTGTATGCCGCAAAGCCTTTTCCGTTCTCGTCGCCCTGCTGGTTCCAGTAATAGCCGTTGGCATACACTTTCCAGCTTCCGTTTTCGTTCAGCGTAATCGAAAACTCGGTCGCGTCAGCCTCATCCGTGAATCTCAGGCTGTTTGTGTCCTGCTTGATATAGTGATTCTCGTCACTGTAAACCTTATAAGCGTTCTCCCCGGTTTTTTCGAAGAAGAACTTTACCGCGGCGGGGGTCGGAATGGCGCTCTCCGGCTGCGTTTTCAGAATGCCGGTGCGGGCCGTGTTGACCCTGTACGTGTCATTTGTGAAATAGTAACCATTTGTAAAATGGCCGATATACAGTCCTTCTCCGCGGAGGTTGTCAAAGTCCGCCTGGGTCTGGATCTTCGTCCAGTTGCTGGGGATCGGTTCCGGTCCCTGAACGATGGCGTAGGCGGAAAAGCCCGCGGCCGCAAAAGAGACCGTGTTTCCGTCCGTCTCGGCGCTGACGGTCTCCGGCTCCTCGCCGAAGTGGACCACCTGGAAGTTCTCGCCGGTCTGCGCACAGTCGAGCAGCTCGATCCTGACGTCCACCGCCTTGTCGGGCTGATACGCCGTGCCGGCGGCGTCGACGATGGTGATATCAAAAATTCTCGCGTAGTCAAAGCCGACAGCTTCCAGCGCGACGGCGGCGCCGGCGAGACGGCGCTCATACGCTTCGCCGCTCAGCTCCCGGGCCTCCAGCTCCGCCCCGGCGGGGATGCCGCTGGCCCGGTCGTAAGTAACTGTAATTTTATATGTCTTGCCGTCGGAGGCGTCTATGGTCTTCTCTAAAACGGTGGTGACCGCATAGGTGGAGAAGCTGGCAGCATCAAATTCGACCCAGTCCGTATCAGAGCTGACCGTACCCACCAGCTCGGCCTCGCTCCTGTCGTCCGCCAGGTGGTAGATGTTCAGTTTCTCTTCCACGCCCTGGAAGGCGTCACTGTGCAGATGCACCTGCACCTTCTCGTCGGCGGGCTGCCAGGTCTTGCCTTTGCCGACCTGGTTGCGGTTGGTGTAAATCTTGATGTCCCAGGCCGCCAGGACTTCCTGGCCGTCGATCTTGACCGTGGCGGGTGTCGCTACCACGACCGCGTTCTTCGGCATTTTGCCTGTCAGGAACAGGTCGTCGTTTGCCCAAAGCGCGTCTCCTGGCAGATAGACTTTCTCCTGCTCGGCGGGATCTCCCCCATCCGGGCTCTTCGCGGAAAGCTTGACTACGGCGATCCCGGTGGGTCCCTTCGCGGAAAGCAAGAGCTCCAGCCTGTCGCCCACGGCGAGGTTTTCTTTGAGCGTCTCACCCAGCTTTTCCCCGTTAAGGGCCACAAGGGCAAGGCTCTCTCCTTCGCCGAGTTCAGGCAGAGCCGTGATTTCCGCCAGGAGCGTCAGCGAGGCTTTTTTCTTCAGCTTGTCGACTGTCCAGGCCTCCAGCACGCTGACGTTTTCGCTCGTCTTCGGCTTTGCTTCTCCGGCAGTCGGCATCTGGTTTTTCGGCGCGTCTCCGTCGATTTTCACGACCGCGTATGTCCCGCTGGCCTGATAATGGAAATTTCCGCCGTTGTTCCCTTTTTCGTTCTTATCCGAAGCCTTATTGGCCAATTCTGTTGAGGGGCTTACGTTTTGTGAAGTCGGGACCTCGATAGAGGAGCCGTTCGAGCTCTCTTTGCCATTCCCGTTCCCGTCCCCATTTGCCTTGTCGGTCTGCTCTTCGGAATGATCCGCACTCACGGTGCTGTTTGGGACCGCAGTTGTCCCGTCTTCAGCCACGCCGGAATTTGTCCCGGGCAATTTGTCGTCTGCCTTTGTCTCCTGCTCAGAAGGCTTGGCGTCTGTTCCCGGATTCAATGACGTAAGCTTGACCAGTGCGATTCCGGTGACCTTTCCGGCCGTGAGCGTCAGTTCCAGTTTGTCGCCGACGGCAAGCTTTGCTTTTGCCGTCTCGGCCAGTTCTTCTCCCTTGAGGGTCACAACAGCAAGGCTCTCCCCTTCGCCGAGTTCAGGCAGAGCCGTGATTTCCGCCATAAGCGTCAGCGAATCCTGCTCCTGCAGATTGTCGACCGTCCAGGCCTCCAGCACGCTGACATTTTCCTTCTCCTGTACTTTCGCCGCCCGGGCCGTCGTCATCTGATTGTCAGAAACGCTTCCCGCAATGCGTACAGAAACATACTGCCCGTCTGTTTCAAAGCTGAAAGGCGCAGTCTGGGGAACGCTGTCGGCAAGCTCTTCCGTTTCCGCTCCGCTTTCGATCTGCTCTGTGGTGGATCCCCCGCCCGAAACACTGCTCTCGGTGCCGGGAAGATCTGTATCGCCCTGCTCCTGGCTTGATGCCGTCCCGGATGAGAGCGTATCGACGTCTGCTGTGCCCTGTGTCTCGACCGTCCGGCTATCCGCGGTTTCCCTGTCTGCCGCACTGCTGCCTGTCTCGCTTTCGCCGCTCACAGCCTCCACAGGATCCGACTGAGCCGTCTCTGCGGTCTCCGTTGTTTCCGCTGTTTCGGTTGTTTCCGCTGTTTCGGCCGTTTCCGTTGTTTCGGTTTCTCCGGCCGCCTCATCCGAAGGCTCTTCCGTTTCGGTTTCCTCCTCGATCCGGCCCTCAGCGGCTGTTTCGAGCTCCTCCTGATCGGCATAGGCCGGGAGCAGAACAAAATTCTCCGTCCCGATCATGCCGGGCAGCATGATCAGCATCAGCAGCAATGCCATTATCCGTCGTACGATACGCTTCATTCTACTCACCGCCTTTCAATTTCAAGATGGAATCCCTTTTTTCTTCCTTATTCTATCTATATTTGCCAAGTCCATAATAATACACGTTAAAAATAGCACAAGCAAATAATTATGTCAACTTTCTGATGCTTTGTAACCTATATTTTTTCTTTGGGCCATGCCCCTTTCCGTTTCTCCTCAGGCGTTCTTCGTCTCCGCTGCACGCTTCCTTCCTTTTCCGATTATATTATATCAGTCGATCCGTCAACGAAAGCATCAAAAGCAAGGCTGGAACAGGGTAAAAAGAGCTTGTTTGGAAAAAAAGATGAAAGAGAACGGCGGAAAGAAAAGCCGGCATGACCTTGCGGTCCTGTCGGCTTTTTACGTTTGTCGGTTTTCCTCTCCCCAGGTGCAAAGCTGATCCAACACCCGCACCAGAGAGTGGCCGCGCGCGGTGAGCGTATATTCCACCTTGGGCGGGATCTCCGGGTACATTTCACGCTGGATCAGTCCGTCACGTTCCAGTTCCTTGAGCGTCTGGCTCAGCGTTTTATCCGACACGCTGCCCAGATAGCGGCGCATCTCGTTAAAGCGCACCGGCTCATACTCCATCAGGCAATACAACACGATAGGCTTATACTTCCCCGCGATCAGCGAGAGCGTATAGCTGTATCCGGTATCACGAAAGTTGGCCTGTGAGATCTTTCTTTCCTTCATATGCTATCTCCAGAGTTAGTACCTAACCGAAATATCAGTACTTGTCCTTATGTCTCTGACATGATATCATACCAATTACAGGAAGTCAATTCCCGCGAAAAGAATTGTGAAGGAGAAGCAAGCATGAAAGACTTTGGTGTTAAGCCCTGGCTGTTCCCGATGCCGACCTATATGATTGGAACCTACAACGAGGAC
>CAMHER010000168.1 GCA_946184215.1 uncultured Clostridia bacterium
GGACGGGGATGCGGATCGTGCGGGCCTGGTCGGCAATGGCGCGGGTGATGGCCTGACGGATCCACCAGGTGGCATAGGTGGAGAACTTGTAGCCCTTGGTGTGGTCAAACTTCTCAACAGCCTTGATCAGGCCCAGGTTGCCCTCCTGGATCAGGTCCAGGAACAGCATGCCGCGGCCCACATAGCGCTTGGCAATGGAGACGACCAGGCGGAGGTTGGCCTCGGTCATGCGGTGCTTTGCCTCCTCGTCGCCCTCGGCCATGCGCTTGGCCAGCTCGACCTCCTCCTCCGGCGTCAGCAGCGGCACCTTGCCGATCTCCTTGAGGTACATGCGCACCGGGTCGTCGGTGGCATAGGTGTCGGCCAGGTCGTCGGCGGCGTTGATCTCTTCTTCGGTGACCTCCTCAATATCCGCCAGGTCGTCCACCTCGGGAACGAGATCGTCCAGCGGCGGGAGCACGTCGGTGGTGGGCATGTCAATGTCGATGCCGTTCTGCTCGAGCGCTTCATAGAACTTGTCGATCGCCTCGCCGTCAAGGTTCATGTCCTCGAGGCATTCCAGCTCCTTCGACGTGAGCTTGCCGGCCTTTTTGCCCTTCTCCAGCAGCTCGTTGAGACGCTCCTCCGGCGTCTTTTCCGGAGCGGGCGGCGCTTCTTTTTTGGCGCGGGATTTCTTGTGGGGCTTTTCCTTCTCCGTCTCTGTTTCGGCGGGGGCGTTGCTCTCCAGCAGGGCGTTGGCCATTTCCTCAAGCTCCTCGGCGGTGTAATTCTTTTCTTCTTTCATCTCTTTATCCCTCATTTTAATTCTTTTCTTCTCTCCTGGAGTATTCCCAGCAGGTCGTCTCCCTCTGCGGCGGCGCGGCGGCGCTGCCGGATCCTGTTTATGTAGTCATCCAGCGCTCTGGCACTGTTGGAAAGGGTCTCGGGCTTTTGCAGCAGGTCCACCAGCAAGGCGACCTCTCCCTGCTCCAGCTCAGCGCCCAGAAGATCGGCGGACACGGCCTGCCCCGCCTTCAGCCGCCGGCACAGCACCGTGTAGATATGCGCCAGCGTCGGGGAGGAGAACGCCTCCGCCGCGGGCAGGTCGCCCCGCCGGATCAGCGCCGGATCCAGGTATAAAAGCCTGATCACGCCCTCCTCCGCCACGGCCGAGGCCGGGTCGGAATAGCGGTACTGCCGCTCGGCGGGCTGGGTCTGCTTTTCCGGGCTGGAACGGGAAGCGGCCTCCGTCCGCTTTAAAAGCCGTCTGCGGCGGGCCTTGACCTCGCCGATGAGCACGTCGGCGCTGATGCCGGCATCGGCGGCGACGCGGCGGCAGTAGACCTCCCGCTCGGCGGCGTTGGGCAGGCGGGCGAGCAGCTCCTCGCTCTCCCGCAGATAGTCCACCTTCTGGGCGTCCACGCCGAGGTCATACTTCCGCGCGATCTGCCCCAGGCGGTATTCCACCTGGTTCTCCGAGCCCTCGATGAGCATCTGAAAGGCCTCGGGGCCCTTGAGCTTGATAAACTCGTCCGGGTCCTTCGCGCCGCTCATCTGCAGCACCTTGACCTTCAGATCCAGCTTTTCGAGGATGCCGATGGCCCGCTGGGCGGCCTTTTGTCCCGCGCCGTCGTTGTCGTAGGCAATGATGACCTGGTTGGTATAGCGGGAGATCAGCCGCGCCTGTTCGCTCGTCAGCGAGGTGCCCAGCGAGGCAACCGCCGAGTCGAAACCCGCCTGGTGCAAGCTTACCACGTCTATATTGCCCTCTGAGAGCAGGATATATCCGTTTTTTGACTTTTTAGCCAGATTTAATGCGAAAAGGTTGCTTCCCTTGTTGAAAACAAGCGTTTCCGGGCTGTTGAGGTACTTCGGGCCGTCGCCGGAGAGGATGCGGCCGGAAAAGCCGATGACATTGCCGCGCACGTCGATCACCGGGAACATCAGACGGTTGCGGAAGGTATCGTAGTATCCGCCGTTCCGCCCCTTTTTGATCAGACCGGCATCGAAGAGCTCATAGTCCGTATAGCCCTTTTCGCGCATGGCCTGCTCCAGACTGCTCCACTCGTCCGGTGCAGCGCCGAGACCGAAATTGGTCGCCGTGGCCTTGGAGATGCCGCGCCCGGCCATATACGCCCTTGCCTTTTCCCCGGCGGGAGAGGACAGCTGCTCATAGAAGAAGCGGGCCGCTTCGCGGTTGAGGGCCAGCATCCTGGCGCGCTTTTTGCTCTCGCGGTCGTTTTCCTGCTCCGGCAGGGGCATGTTGGCCCGCCGTGCCAGAAAGGCCACCGCCTCCGGAAAGGAGAGGTTTTCGATCTCCATGATAAAGTTGATCACGCCGCCGCCCTTGCCGCAGCCGAAGCAGTGGTAGATCTGCTTGTCCGGCGAGACGGAAAAGGAGGGCGTCTTCTCGCTGTGGAAGGGACAGAGGCCGAAGAGGTTGGCTCCGCTCCGCTTTCCCAGCCGCACATAGCCGGAGACGACGTCGACAATGTCGTTTCGCGCGACGAGCTCGTTTATAAAAGTGTCAGGAAAGGCCGTTTTGATCACCTCCTCGGGGTGAAGCAAACCTTCCCCGCGTATGGGGAAGCCTTTTTTATTTTACCGTCCAGGCAAACGGGATATATATCTCGCCGAATTTCTCCATGGCATAGCTGTCGGTCATGCCGGAGATATAGTCCACCGCGGCACGCTCGACGCCCTCGCGCTCGATCACGCCGCCGAAATCCTCCGGCAGCTTTTCGGGATGTGCGGTATAGTGCTCGTAGAGCAGACGGAGGATGCCCTCCACCTTGCTCTCCTCGCCTTTGGCGATGGGGTTGGTGTAAATATCGGAATACATGAAGCTGTGGAAGAACAAAAAGGTGCTCCACATCTCCTCGGACATGCGGATCTCGCCGCCGGCGCTTTCGGCGATCAGATCCGTGACAAAGGCGTTGATGCGCTCGCTGTTGCGCTCGCCGCACTCGCGGCGGATACGCTCCGGCACCGCCTCTGCCGTCAGGATCCCGGCACGGATCGAGTCGTCCAGGTCGTGGTTTATGTAGGCGATCCGGTCGCACAGGCGCACGACCGTGGCCTCGCGCGTGTCGTCCGGCGCGCCGTGAGTATGGTTTAAGATGCCCATGCGCGTCTCATAGCAGAGATTCAGCCCCTGCCCGTCGCGCTCGAGCACGTCCACCACCCGCAGGCTCTGCTCATAGTGCTTGAAGCCGCCGGGGTAAATCAGGTTCAGCGCCCGCTCGCCGGCGTGGCCGAAGGGCGTGTGGCCCAGATCGTGCCCCAGGCCGATGGCCTCAGCCAGATCCTCGTTGAGGCGCAGCGCCCGCGCCACGGTGCGGGCCAGGCGCGTGACCTCCAGCGTATGGGTCAGGCGCGTGCGGTAGTGGTCGCCCTCCGGCTGGAGGAAGACCTGGGTCTTGTGCTTTAAGCGCCGGAAGGCCTTGGAGTGGGTGATGCGGTCGACGTCGCGCTGAAAGCAGGTGCGCACCGCGCATTCCTCTTCCGGGTGAAGCCGCCCCTTTGAGTCCGCCGCGCGGACGCCGAAGGGTCCCACAAGGATTTTTTCCATCTCCTCGCGTTCTTCTCTCGGACAGGACATCGAGCAACCCTCCCATACAAAAAATTACCGGAAGATTTCTCTTCCGATAATCTTATACGCCGAAATTTCCCTTTTCCCTTTTTCTTTTTGAAAATATTTTGTCATTATTTTGTCCGGCCGCCCGTCAGCGCACCCGCACCGGGCGAAAACTCTCGCCCGTGCGGCACAGCTTCACGCTGCCCGCGCTCTGCTCTTTCAGGCGCGCGGCGCAGGCCTCCTCCACTTCCGCGGGGATCAGGAGGCGCACCGTTACGTCGGCGGCATAGTCTGTTCCTCTCACCAGCGCGCCGAAGGGCGCGAGCTCGTTCTTCAGCCGCTCGGCCGCGGCGTAGGAGCAGGAAAACGCGCACTCGACCCAGCGGCGTACGGCAGCCACGCCCGCGGCGTCCAGCGCGTCCTTCGCCGCGCGGCTGTAGGCGCGGAAAAGCCCGCCCGTGCCCAGCAGCACGCCGCCGAAATAGCGCGTGACGACGCACACCACGTTCTCCACGCCCTCGCGGCGGAACACCTCCAGCATCGGCAGGCCCGCGGTGCCCTGGGGCTCGCCGTCGTCGGAATAGCGCTCGACGCCGCCGCGCAGGATGTAGCACGAGCAGTTGTGCCGCGCGTCGTAGTATTTCTTTTTCATCTCGGCGATGAAGGCTTTGGCCTCCTCCTCGCTCTCGACGCAGCGGACGTGGCCGAGGAACTGTGAGCGCTTTTCGACGTATTCGCTCTCGCCGCTGCCGGCGGGGACGTAATATTCAGTCATCGTCAAACTCCTCCGCCTCCAGGGCGTAATACAGGCTTGTCCTCACTTCGCCGATCGGGGCCGTCCACTGCGCGCGGAAGCGGTAACGAAAGCCGCATTTTTCGATCACGCGGCGGGACTTGTCGTTTCCTTCGGCGTGGGCGCACCAGATCCGCTCGGCGCCGAAGGCAAAATACAGCGAGAGCAGCGCCCTCACCGCCTCCGGCGCATAG